>JAZRTN010000091.1:0-13332 GCA_045652045.1 Clostridia bacterium | reverse complement strand
ACCATTTTCGGTAATGAGAATAGTATTTTCATAGTGAGCAGATGGTAAACCATCTCTTGTTGTAACGGTCCAGCCATCATATTGGTTAAAATCTACACGATAATCCCCCATGTTAACCATAGGTTCGATAGCAATAACTGTACCAGCGTGTAGCTTTGGACCAAATCCAGCAAAACCAAAGTTTGGAACTGATGGGTCTTCGTGAAGGTTTTTGCCAACACCGTGACCAACCAAATCTCTTACAACTGAGAAACCATGTTTTTCGACATAGCGTTGTACAGCAGAAGAAATATCTCCTACACAACAGCCTGCCTTCAAATGTTTGATACCCTCAAAGAAACTCTGTTTTGTAACATCAATAAGTTTTTGTTTTTCATTTGAAATATTACCAACGGCAAAAGTTCTTGCACTATCGCCGTGATAACCTTTGTAACAAGCTCCAACATCTATACTAATAATGTCGCCTTCTTGTAATACTCTATCACTAGGTATACCATGGACAACTTCTTCATTGACAGAAGCACAAATTGTCGCAGGAAAGCCACCGTAGTTTAGGAAACTTGGAGTTGCATTGTGTCTTGTGATAAACTCATAAGCAAGTTCATCTAATTGTTTAGTTGTAATACCAGGTTTGATGTTTTTTTCAAGAAACAATAAAGTTTCTCTTGTTATCTCACCTGCTTTGCGCAATAAATTAATTTCTTGCGCTGTTTTGATTTTAATCATATCTTACCTTCTAAACTCTTTCCAAAACAGCTTTAACCAATTGATAGGTTTCTTCTATTTCGGTTGCAGCGTTTACTGTTTTTAGTAAACCCTTGTTTTCATAATACTCTATAAGTGGAGCTGTTTGTCTTTCATATTCTTTAAGTCTATTTAAGACAACTTCTTCTTTATCGTCATCTCTTTGTAGTAATTCGCCACCACATTTAGGGCATTTGTATTCTGTTAAATCGCTAACGTTTGTTGTAGCTGTACAATCTTTACATACTCTACGACCAGCAAGTCTAGGTACGATAACGTCGTATGTTTGATTGATAAGTAATGCACAGTCAAGGTCAGTCATTTCTGCCAAAGCGTCTGCTTGGTCTATATTGCGTGGAAAACCATCAAGTATAAAACCGTTTTTGCAATCGTCTTGGGCAATTCTGTCTTTGACCATATTAATTGTAACACTGTCTGGAACTAGGTTGCCTTTGTTTATATATTGAGCAGCTAGTTTGCCAAGTTCAGTTTCATTTTTTATATTATATCTAAATATATCACCTGTTGAGATGTGTGGCACGTTGTATTCCTTAGTAATTATAGCTGCCTGAGTGCCTTTACCACTTCCTGGAGGTCCTAATAAAACTATTTTCATAACAATCCTTTTAATCCAAAGAAAAATCAATAATTTTGACTTTTCTTTGGTTGATAGTTTGGATTAGATTTTATAAAAGTTTATTTTAAAAAGCCTTTATAATTTCTCATTAGTAATTGAGCTTCTAGTTGTTTGTTAAATTCCAACGCAGTAGAAACAACGATGATAAGACCAGTTGCACTGAACGCGTTAATTAAACCAGCATCTCCACCACTAACAAATGTGAATATAAGTGTTGGCACAAGAGCTATAAATGTTAGGAAGATTGCGCCAAAGAATGTGATACGCTTTGATACTCTACCAAGATATTCGGCAGTAGGTTTACCAGCACGGATACCAGGTATGAAGCCACCGTTTTGTTGTATTTGTCTTGAAACATCTTCTGGATTAAAACTAATTTGAGAATAGAAATAAGAGAAGAAGAAGATTAATACAGCAACGATTAAGCTATATAACCAACCACCTGTTGCAAGGATAGCTGGATATTTATCTTGTGAACCAAAGATGCTCATAATAAGTTGTGGAAAACTTATAAGTGACATAGCAAATATTATTGGCATAACACCAGAACTATTTACTTTGATAGGAATATGAGTGCTTTGTCCACCATACATTTTTCTACCTTTGATTTGTTTTGCATATTGCACAGGGATTTTTCTTTCTGCAAGGTCAACCCAAACGATAAGTGCAAATATAACAATAACAGCCAAAAGGAAGATAAGCAATGTCCAAAGGTAATTAATGTTTGAACCAATGTTTGAAATTGCATTAAAAATTGCAAAGCCAGCGCTAGAAATAATACCAACATAAATTAGAAGTGACATACCATTTCCAATAGCAAGTTCAGTAATTCTTTCGCCTAGCCAAACTGTAAACATTGCACCGGCAACAAGGATAACAACAACCATAGTAGCAGTGAACCATTTTCCACCGAATATAGTTGTGTCTAAGCTTGAACTACCAAATGCAACAACAATACCAACAGCTTGAGCAATTGCTAAACATAAAGCAGCAATACGAGTATAAAGAGCTATTTTCTTTTTACCATCTTCGCCTTGTTTAGAAATTTTTTCAAGTTTAGGAATTGCGATTGATAATAATTGAATAATAATTGAAGCATTGATGTAAGGTAATACGCCTAATGCCAAAAGAGAACCATTACTCAAAGCGCTACCGTTAACAGCGTTAATAATGCTTAAAAAACCTTCTGAGGTTGCGTCAGCAAATGCACTTGGTATGATACCAGGTGTAGGGATCCAACAACCAATACGGTAGATAAGCAAAAGTAATAGTGTAAGCAAAAGTTTTCTGCGTACATCTTTTATTTTAAATGCTTCTCTAAAGGTCTTAAACATTATACCTCCTCAGGCTTGCCACCAGCTTTTTCAATCTTTTGTTTAGCTGTTTCAGTGAACTTATCAGCTTTAACAGTAAGTTTTTTAGTTAGTTCGCCGTTACCAAGAACTTTAACACCATAAGCTTCGATTTTGCCAATGATGTTTCTTTCTAGTAGAGCGTTAGCATCAACAGTTGCACCATCTTCAAATACATTAAGGTCGCTAACGTTAACAATAGCATAAACTTTTTTGAATTGGTTGTTGAAGCCACGTTTTGGTAATCTTCTGATTAGAGGGATTTGACCACCTTCAAAACCAAGTCTTACGCCACCGCCGCTACGAGCATTTTGACCTTTATGACCTTTACCACTTGTCTTACCGATACCGCTACCAATACCTCTACCAAGTCTTTTTTTGCTTGTACGAGAATTTGGAGCTGGAGATAAAGTTTGAATATTCATAGTTTACTCCTTTTACTTAACTTCTTCTACTTTTACTAAGTGTTTTACTAAAAATAAACTTCCTCTAATACTTTCGTTATCAGGGAATATTTTGGTAGTGTTAAGTTTTCTAAGACCTAGTGCTTCCAAAATCTTTGCTTGATTTTTGTTGTAACCGATAACGCTTCTTACATAAGTAACTTTTAGTTTACCTGCGGATTTTTTTGTTTTAGTTGTTTTTGTTTCCATATAAAAATCCTACCTTTTTAAATTTCCTCAGGAGCTTTGCCACGAAGTGCAGCAACTTGCTCTCTTGTTCTTAATGCTTTAAGACCTTCTAATGTAGCCTTAACGCAGTTAATTTTGTTGTTTGAACCGTGAGTTTTTGTAGTGATATCTTTGATACCAGCAAGTTCAACTACGGCACGAGCACTACCACCAGCGATAACACCTGTACCTTCGTTTGCAGGTAACATTAATACACTTGAAGAACCATATTTACCGGTAACGTTGTGAGGAATTGTAGTTCCAACGATAGGAACAGAAATCAAATTCTTTTTAGCAGAAGCAGTTGCTTTTTCGATAGCTTCTGGAACTTCAGCAGATTTGCCGATGCCAACACCAACAAGACCTTTTTTGTTACCAACTACTACAAGTGCGCTAAAACGAAGTGTTCTACCACCCTTAACAACCTTAGCAACACGTCTTACTTCAACTAATTTTTTATCAAATTCGCTGTCTTCTCTACGAGTAACAGGTTTTTTAGCATTTTCTTTTTGAATTTCTTTCTTTGCCATAATTTCCTCCATTAAAACTCTAAACCAGCATCTCTGGCGCCATCTGCCAAGCTTTTTACTCTACCAATGTATAGGTAACCGCCACGATCAAATACAACAGCTTTGATACCTTTTTTAGTAGCTTTTTTAGCAATTTCTTGACCAACGATGAAGGCTTTTTCTGATTTAGATTTACCTTCTAATAATGGCAATATCGACTTTTCTACGGTAGAAGCGCTAACAAGTGTAACACCTTTAACGTCGTCGATGATTTGAGCGTAGATGTTGCTTGTACTACGATAAACATTAAGTCTTGGGCATTCAGCTGTGCCAGAAACTTTGTTTCTAACTCTCAAATGACGATTCAATCTTTGTGCATTTTTATTAATTTGTTTAATCATCTTTTATGCGCTCCTTTATTTTTTACCAGAAGTTTTACCCTCTTTACGGATAACTACTTCATCACTGTATTTTATACCATAAGCGTGATATGGTTCAACGCGTTTGATATCTCTAATTTTTGCTGCATATTGTCCAACGTTTTCTTTGTTGATACCACTAACTTCAACTTCTGTTGCGCTGATAGCTTTAAGAGTGATACCTTCTGTTGGAACTAGTTCTACTGGGTGAGAAAAACCGATACTAAGAACGACTTTTTCACCACTTTGAGTTGCTTTATAACCAACACCGTTGATTACAAGAACTTTTTTGTAACCTTCGCTAACACCTTTAACCATGTTTGCGATAAGTTGTCTATATAGACCGTGTTTAGCTTTTTGTTCGCTAGAGTCGTTACCACGAGTAACAACAACACAGTTATCTTCAAGTTTTACAGAGATATTTCTGTCAATAACTTGACTTAATGTTCCTAGCTTACCAGTAACTGTAACGTTTGTTCCATCAACTGTAACTGTAACGCCTTCTGGGATAGCAATAGGTAATCTACCAATTCTTGACATATCGATACCTCCTACCAAATATAAGCAAGAACTTCGCCACCAACGTTTTGTTCACGAGCTTGCTTATCAGTCATAATACCTTTGTTAGTAGAGATAATTGCAATACCAAGACCATTAAGAACTTTTGGAAGATCTTCGGCATTAGCATAAACTCTAAGACCAGGTTTAGAAATGCGTTTTAAACCTTGGATAACTCTTTCGTTATTAGGACCGTATTTTAGACTAATTTTGATTGATTTATAACTACCTGTATCAACTAAGTCTGCACTGTTGATATAACCTTCGCTAACAAGGATTTGAGCAATAGTATTTTTAGTTTTTGATGCAGGAATTAATACTTCATTGTGTTTAGCAGTTAATGCATTACGAATACGTGTAAGCATATCTGCGATTGGATCTGTAACTATCATAATCTATTTTCTCTCCTTCTTACCAACTTGACTTTTTGACACCAGGGATTTCGCCTTTGTATGCTAGGTTTCTGAAACAAACTCTGCATATGCCATATTTTCTTAATACAGCGTGTGGACGACCACAAATTGAGCAACGAGTATACTCACGAGTTGTGAACTTTTGCTTTCTTTGTTGTTTTTCTATCATTGCTTTTTTTGCCATAATATTTAAACCCCTTATTATCTTGCTCTGAAAGGCATACCCATAAGTTTAAGTAAAGTTAATGCCTCTTTATCAGTTTTAGCGGTAGTAACAATAATAACGTCAAAACCTCTAACTTGTTCGACTTTTTCATAAGAAATTTCTGGGAAAATTAATTGTTCTTTGATACCCAAAGCATAGTTGCCTTGACCGTCAAAAGCTTTAGGGCTGATACCCTTAAAGTCACGTACTCTTGGAAGAGCGATTGAGATTAATTTATCCAAGAATTCATACATTCTTTCGCCACGAAGTGTAACTTTTGCACCGATTTTTTGACCTTGTCTAATTTTGAAGTTAGCAACTGATTTTTTAGCAGTTGTAGCAACAGGTTTTTGACCAGTGATTTGGGCGATTTCATCAAGAGCTAGGTTGAAGCTTTTTGAATTGTCTTTAACATTACCTAAACCTAGGTTGATAACGATTTTTGCAATTTTTGGAACTTCCATAACGTTTTTGTAACCGTGCTCTTTGATGCAAGCAGGAACAACTTCGTTAAGGTATAGTTCGTGTAGTCTGTTTTTTGCAGGAGTGTTAGTTGTTTTTGCCATAATTTACTCCTCCTATTTAGCTTCAGCTGTCTTAGTTGTAGACTTTTTAGCTGAGCTTTCCTTTGTAGATTTTGTAGCTGTTTTTTCAGCAGGTTTTTCTGCAACTTTCTTACTAGCTTTTTTAGCTGTATCTAAGTTTGCATTACATTTTTTGCAGATTCTTACGTTTTTGCCATCTACTTCTTTGTGAGCTACTCTTGTAGCTTTGCCACATACTGGGCAGATAACTTGAACGTTAGAAACTTCGATTTTAGCTTCGATTTTAGCGATGCCGCCTTTATCTTGAGCTGATTTAGGTTTGTTGTGTTTTGTTACAACGTTAACATCTTTAACAGTTACTTTGTTTGCTTTTGGGAAAGCAGCGATAACTGAAGATACTTTACCTTTGTCTTTACCAGCGATAACTACTACTGTATCGCCTTTTTTGATATTCATATTTGCCATGTTCTTCTATCTCCTTAAAGAACCTCTGGTGCAAGTGAAACGATCTTCATATAACCATCTTCACGAAGTTCTCTTGCAACAGGTCCAAAGATACGAGTGCCCTTAGGTTGTTTTTGGTTATCGATGATAACGGCTGCATTATCGTCAAATCTGATATGTGAACCATCGTTACGACGAACACCTTTACAAGTTCTTACGATAACGGCTTTAACAACGTCACCCTTTTTAACCACACCACCAGGAATGGCTTTTTTAACAGAAGCAATAATTACGTCACCGATATTACCACTTCTTCTAAAAGAACCGCCTAAAACACGGATGCACATGATTTGTTTAGCACCAGTATTGTCAGCAACTTTAAGTTTTGATTGAGGTTGTACCATAATTTATTTGCTCCTTTACTATTTAGCTCTTTCTACGATACGAAGAAGTCTAAAATAACAAGTTTTGCTGATTGGACGAGTTTCCATAATTTCAACTGTGTCACCAACGTTACATTCGTTATTTTCGTCATGAACTTTGAACTTCTTAGTAACTTTTACGACTTTTTTATAAAGAGGATGTTTTTCGTTAGAAATAACAGAAACTACGCAAGTTTTGTCCATTTTATTGCTAACTACAACACCGATTTTTGTTCTACGATTATTTCTTTCTAAAGTGTTTTCCATACTGTCCTCCCTTATGCCTTAGCCCCAGATTTAGCAATTTCTCTTTCAGTTAAAACTGTTTTAATTTTTGCTATATCTTTTTTGATAGTGCTAAGCATCATTGGATTTGCTAGGTTACCCGTAGCATGTTGAAAACGAAGATTGAATAATTCAGTTTTTAGGCTAACAAGTTTAGCATTAAGCTCGTCGTTAGTCATATTTCTTATTTCGTTAACTTTCATTATACTGCACCACCTTCTTGAGTAGTTTCGACTTCTTTCTTAACAATTTTGGTTTTGCATGGAAGTTTGTGACTAGCAAGTCTTAATGCTTCACGAGCGATTTCTTCTGAAACGCCAGCGATTTCGAACATTACTCTGCCAGGTTTTACAACTGCTACCCAGTATTCTGGTGAACCTTTACCGCTACCCATACGAGTTTCAGCAGGTTTTTTAGTAACTGGTTTGTGTGGGTAAATTTTGATCCATACTTTACCACCACGCTTTGTATAACGAGTCATAGCTATACGAGCGGCTTCAATTTGGTTAGAAGTAATCCAACATGGTTCAGTAGTAGCAAGACCGAATTCACCGTAAGTAACTTTGTTACCACGAGTTGCAACGCCTGTCATACGACCTCTGTGTTGTTTTCTTCTTTTAACTCTTTTTGGCATTAACATATTACTTGTTTCCTCCTTTGTGAGTTACAGGTTGTGAAGGAACAATGTTAAATTTTGAAAGGATTTCGCCTTTGTAGATCCAAACTTTAACGCCAACAACACCGAAAGTAGTGTCAGCTTCTGCTGTACCGTAGTCGATATCAGCTCTTAAAGTGTGAAGAGGCAAGTTACCTTGATTATAATGTTCACTTCTAGCAATATCAGCGCCGTCTAAACGACCACTAACCATTGCTTTAATACCCTGAGCACCTGCTTTCATAGTTTTTTGCATAGCTTGTTTCATAGCTCTACGGAAATTAACACGCTTTTCTAGTTGAGTAGCAATGCTTTCAGCAACAAGTGTTGCGTCCATATCAGGGTTACGTACTTCTTTGATGTTAATAGAAATAGTTGCAGATTCAGTAAGTTTAGCAACTTCTTTCTTTAATGTTTCTACACCAGCGCCCTTTTGACCGATAAGGATACCAGGACGAGCTGTATAAATGCTAACTACAATTCTTTTTGCAGTTCTTTCGATACTGATTTTAGAAATTGCACAAGCATAGTATTTTTTCTTGATAAAAGTACGGATAACGTTGTCTTCTTTTAGGTATTTAGCAAAATTTTTCTTGTCAGCATACCATAGAGAATCCCAACTTTTGTTGATTCCAATTCTAAGTCCGTGTGGACTAACTTTTTGTCCCATATTCTGCTCCTTTATTCCTTTACAGTATCTAAAATCACTGTGATGTGACTAGTTCTTTTCAAAATTCTATCAACTCTACCGCGAGCACGGATGTTCAAGCGTTTAAGAGTTGGACCTTGTGTTGCGTAGATTTCTGCAACATACATGTCTTCTTTGTTAAGACCAAGGTTGTTTTCGCCATTAGCGGCAGCTGAGTTCAAAGTTTTTAAGATTGTTTCGGCAGCAGTATTAGGAGTAGTGCTTAAAATAGCAACAGCGTCTCTATACTTTTTGCCACGAACAAGGTCCATAACAATACGGATTTTTGTAGAACTCATTCTAATATGTTTTGCAGATGCTTGTGGACGCATATCTTTGTTTTGGCGTCTTGCTTCTGCTTTTTCTCTAATTCTCTTTGCCATTGTATTACCTTACTCCTTACTTAGATGATGATTTGCCAGAGATGTGGCCTTTAAATGTTCTTGTAGGAGCAAATTCGCCTAGTTTATGACCAACCATTTCTGATGTGCAATAAACTGGGATATGTTTTTTACCATTGTGAACAGCGATTGTGTGACCAACGAATTCTGGGTAAATAACAGATGCTCTTGACCAAGTTTTTACAACTTTTTTAGTATTTGTTTCATTCATTTGTTTAACTCTGTTTAAAAGTCTTTCTTCAACGAATGGTTTTTTCTTTAATGATCTACTCATATCTCTTTACTCCTAGTTAACACGCTTAATGATTAATTTGTTTGAACTCTTTTTCTTATCTCTTGTCTTATAACCCATAGCAGGTTTGCCCCATGGAGTAACAGGACCTGGACGACCAACTGGTGATTTACCTTCACCACCACCGTGTGGGTGATCAACTGGGTTCATAACAACACCACGAACTGTTGGGCGGATACCCATGTGACGTTTGCGACCAGCTTTACCAAGAGAGATGTTCTCGTGATCGATATTACCTACTTGACCAAGAGTAGCTCTGCAAGTAAGTAGAACCATTCTCATTTCGCCAGAAGGCATTTTTAAGGTAGCATATTTACCTTCTTTTGCCATAAGACGAGCTGAAATACCAGCTGAACGAGCGATTTGGCCACCTTGACCAGGTTTCATTTCGATGTTGTGAACAACACTACCAACTGGGATATTATTTAAAGGCAAGCAGTTGCCGACTTTTATTTCTACATCAGTACCACTAGCAACAGTGTCACCAACGTTTAGGCCTACTGGTGCAAGGATGTATCTCTTTTCACCATCAGCATATGTAAGAAGTGCAATGTATGCAGTTCTGTTTGGGTCATATTCGATTGCAGTAACTTTTGCAACAACGTTGTCTTTGTTACGTCTGAAATCTACTAATCTGTATTTTTGTCTATTACCGCCACCAACGTGTCTAACGGTAAGTCTGCCAGAGGCATTTCTTCCACCCTTCTTGTTTTTAACAGCAAGAAGTGATTTTTCTGGTTCTTTTTTAGTTAAAACTGAAAAATCAGCAGTAGAAAGATGTCTTTGAGCAGGAGTTGTAGGATTGTGTCTTTTAACAGCCATTTTTATCTTCCTCCGCTACCTTAGTTTAAGCTTTCGAAAAACTCAATTGGTTTACTGTCGCTAGTAAGCCAAACGATTGCTTTTTTGTAATCGCTAGTTTTACCAACTGTTCTACCGTTTTTAGTGTTTTGAGATTTTTCTTTGCCCTTAACTACTAATGTATTAACTTGTTTAACTTTAACTTTAAAAATTTCTTCTACCGCTTGTCTAATTTGAACTTTGTTAGCATTTTTATCAACAACAAAAGTGTATTTTTTGTCTGCGATAGTAGCATAACTTTTTTCAGATAATAACGGTCTAATAATAATATCGTAGGCGTTCATTATTTATTTGCCTCCTCTATCTTTTTAACTGCGTCTTTTGTAAGGTAAACTTTGCTGCTTGCAACTACGTCGTAAGTGTTAACTAAATCAGCAGTAGTAACGTTTACAAAAGGAATATTGTTAGTAGCTCTAAGAAGAGTTTCATCTTTTTGTGCTACAACAAATGTAACATTTTTTTCGATTTTGAAGTTGTTAACAACATTCATAAATTCTTTTGTTTTAGCTTCGCTTAATGCGATTGTGTCAAGAACAACAACTTCTTGCTCAGCAAGTTTAGCACTGATAGCGCTTTTGAAAGCTTCGCGTTTAGCTTGTTTGTTCATTTTTTGTGAGAAATCTCTTGGCTTTGGTGCAAATACAACGCCACCACCAGTCCATTGTGGACCTTTTGATGAACCTTGTCTAGCTCTACCAGTGCCTTTTTGTCTCCAAGGCTTTTTAGCGTGACCTCTTACTTCTGTACGAGTAAGTGCGCTCTTTGTGCCTTGTCTTTGATTGTTATTGTAAGCCACGATTGCTTGATGAATAAGTGGTTCGTTATACTCGCAACCAAACACTTCATCACTAAGGGTCATATTACCAACAACTTCTGCGGCCATATTATATACTTTAACTTTTGGCATAATATACTACTCCTTAATTTGATTAAGCCTTAACTGCTGATGTTACAGTTACGATACTGTTTTTAGCACCAGGAATTGCACCTTTGATTAATAGAACGTTACGTTCTAAATCAACTTTAACAATTTCAAGGTTTTGGATTGTAACTTGTTCAACACCATATTGTCCTGGCATTAATTTATTTTTGAATACTCTGCTTGGTGTAGAGTTTGCACTCATAGAACCAACTTCACGATGAACAGGACCTGTACCGTGTGTCATTTTTAGACGGTGAGCGTTGTGACGCTTAATGTTACCTGAAAAACCGTGACCTTTTGTGATACCAGTTACGTCAACGATGTCGCCTTCACTGAATACGTCACATTTGATTTCTGAACCAACTTCTAGTTCGCTCATATTGTCTGGTTGTAATTCACGAAGAGTTTTCTTTGCAGAAACGCCAGCTTTTTTGAAAGTGCCAGCTTGTGGTTTGTTAACAAGTTTTTCTTTAACTTCGCCAAAACCAACAACAACTGCTTCGTAACCATCTTTTTCTTGTGTTTTCTTTTGGATAACTGTGCAAGGACCAGCTTCA
This sequence comes from Clostridia bacterium, assembly GCA_045652045.1. Classification (GTDB taxonomy): domain Bacteria; phylum Bacillota; class Clostridia; order Christensenellales; family UBA1242; genus CAKVLS01. The sequence goes on along the minus strand of JAZRTN010000091.1, from coordinate 1,752 downwards.
ACAACAGTAACTGGAATAACCATACCGCTTGTGGTGAATACTTGCGTCATACCCAATTTTTTACCTAAAATAGATTTTTTCATTTTTTCAAATTCTCCCTAACGCAATATTATAACTTTATGTTAATGTCAACACCAGCTGGAAGGTCTAACTTCATTAATGAATCAAGTGCCTTTGCAGATGTATAAATGTCGATAACGCGTTTGTGTGTGCGCATTTCGAATTGTTCACGGCTATCCTTATATTTGTGTGGAGCCCTGATGATTGTCACTACTTCTTTGTCAGTAGGTAGTGGAATAGGTCCAGCAATTTTTGAACCTGTCTTTTGTGCAGCTTCGATAATTCTTGATGCTGCTAAGTCGATTAAGTTGTGGTCATAAGACTGTAACTTAATTCTAATTTTTTGAGTTGCCATTTATTTCTTTTCCTCCTTAACCCAATCTAACCCTATGTTGTCCATTTTAATTAATACACTTTACCGTGTGTATCATACTGCGAAAGAAAATAAAAAAACTAGTTTTTACCAGTTTTTATTCTCTGGTGCACAAGGGCTAGTCGCTTGGTTTTAAACCAAACTTGTCCACGCAAATTCTCCTCCTTATGTAGCTATAAGTGGTAACTTTGCGTATCATCCCATAATCACAGCTATGATAGTATAACCCAATAAGGGCAATAAGTCAACCCTTTTTTTAAAAAAATTTTAGCTTTTTTTATTATTTTTTTTGAGCCAAAAAAGGGGGTTTTTAGGGTGGGTTTTTGATGCTAAACTTGGTGTTTTTGCAATACAAAATTAAGCTATTTTACAACCTATTATATATATAATAACAAACAGTCTTTTAACCTATTATATATTATTAAAAACTCCCCCACACAAACCTATTAATATATAAATAAAAAAACACCTAAGTTTTTTAGGTGTTTTTTGTTTTAAGCCGAAGCTTTCATTTTTTTGAAAATATTGTTTTCCCAGACTTTTTCTATCAAGTCTTGTCGGTTATAGAAATCAATTGCTTTTTGTTGGAATCTTTCTACTTGTTCTGGTGACAAGTCCTTATCAGTGATTTTTGTAATATCAACAATATTTGTAGTATACATCTCATCTGTAAAGATACCACTTAGGAAAGATACAAAGATGCTTTTTTCTATTTCGTCGCTAAAAATTGAGTTGCCTTGGGTTATTGCACTGTTCACAGGCAAACCATATAGGTCACACACTGTTGGATATATATCATAAGTTGAGCAGAAGGTATTATCTACCCCAGCACCAAGCTTACTGCTGTATATTATAAATGGTATACGGTAAGCTTCTACTTCTGAAAACTCATTTTTGCTAAGGCCTTTCATATGAACGCTAAGGTCATCATAATAAGAGTTATGGTCTGCATACATAACAATGCTTGTTGTATCTAGCAAGTTTCTTGCTTGCATTTGCTCTAATAAGTAACTAATAGCTCTATCAAAATCAACTGCGCCTGCAAGGTAATGTTGCAATACATCTACCATTTGACTATCGCTTGGTATTTTGAAGGTGGTTTGTTGAGTGATATATTCTTTATATTCGTCAAAGTTGGCTTCGATAAAACTCTTATGTTTTTTGTAGTTGCTATTGTCGTGTCTATAAGAACCGTGTGTTGACATTGATGTAAACTGAGTAAAGAATCTATCTACATTGGTTGGCAACAAATAATCAATAGTCTCTTTAAAGAAATCTTCATCAGAAATCCAGTCATTAAAAAAGTCTATTGGATTTGG
>JAZRTN010000090.1:0-9985 GCA_045652045.1 Clostridia bacterium | reverse complement strand
CCGCTTGGCCTCCGACTTCAGAGTAAATTGAACTGCAACCGGTAGCATTTGCTATAAGCAATCTTTCGCCGAATAGTTGGCTAACTAATTTGATATAAGGTGTTTCGCCGCAACCAGCACATGCACCACTAAACTCAAAGTAAGGTTTATTAAATTGACTGCCTTTGATTGTGTCAGGCTTGAAGATTGTAGGTGGGTTAGTAATAGTTGTACTAAACTCATAGTTTTGTTTTTGATTTTTGTCTTGCTCTGTTGAAGGTTGCATTTGTAAAGCTTTGTTTTTTACAGGGCATACAGCAACACAGTTTTGACAACCTGTACAGTCTGCAACGTTTACTTGCATACGGAAGTTATATCCATCTACACCAAGTGCTTTGTTTGTTTCAAAACCTTCTGGCGCCTTTTTCAAATCTTTATCGCTAACTAGCACTGGTCTAATTGCTGCGTGTGGACATACGAAACTGCACATATTACATTGAATACAATTTTCTTTTATCCAGCAAGGAGCTTGTTCTGAAATGCCACGTTTTTCGTATTTAGCAGTATCAGTTGGAATAAATCCTCTTGCGTCAAATTGTGATACTTTTAAGTCGTCACCTTGTTTGTGTTCAATTTTGCTAATGTATTTTGTATAGTACTCATCTTTAACTGAGCTTGTTGAATTGTTAGCACCTGTTTTGATCGATGCTAGGTCGATTTCAAACAAGTTTTTTGTAGCGTTGACAATTGCTTCTACGTTAGCATTAACAATTGCTTCGCCTTTTCTTTTATAAGTTTTCTTAGCGGCTTCAATTAATAAATCTTCTACAACGCTATATTCAATAATGTTTGTTAGCTTAAAGAAGCAACTTTGCATAATAACGTTTATGCGATTTCCAAGCCCACAGGCCTTAGCAACTTTATTTGCATCAACTATATATAATTTTGCATTTTTGTCTTTTAAGGTAGTAATAAAGCCCTCAGGAAGCACGTTTTCTAGTTCTTCTTTGCTGTATGGCGAATTTAGTAAGAATATTCCGCCGTCTTTTAAATCTCGTGCCATATCATACTTTGTAACAAAGCTAATATTGTGACAAGCGATAAAGTCTGCGTTGCTTATTAAGTATGGGGCATTAGTATTGCCTTTGCCAAAACGTAAGTGAGAAATTGTAAGACTGCCTGATTTTTTAGAGTCGTATTCAAAATAGCCTTGGCAATTGTAGTCAGTATTGTCACCGATAATTTTGATTGAGTTTTTGTTGGCGCTAACTGTACCATCGCTACCAAGACCATAAAACTTGCAACTGTAATTGCCATCATCTAGGTGGTAAGTTTCTAGTGGTAAAGATAATTCTGTTACATCATCAATTATACCAACTGTAAAGTGATTTTTTGGAGTTTCTGACATTGCGTTGTCAATAACTGCTTTTACCATATTTGGAGTAAACTCTTTACCACCAATACCGTATCTACCACCGATAACTTTGATATCTTTAACTTCTTGTTGGCTAAGAGCACAGCATACATCTTGGTATAATGCTTCGCCACAAGAACCGGCTTCTTTTGTTCTGTCTAATACAGCAATAATTTTTGTTGTTTTTGGTAATGCTTTTATTAAATCTTTTGGTTCAAAAGGTCTATAAAGTCTTACATTAATAACGCCAGCTTTGTAACCTTGTTTGTTAAGTGACTTTACAGTTTCGATAGCTGTTTGAGCACCACTGCCCATTAATACTACAACACACTCTGCGTTTTTATCACCATAGTAATCAAATGTGCTGTATTTTCTGCCTGTTAGTTTGTATAAGTCTTTCATAGCATCTTTTACACAAACAACTGCATTGTTATAGTAAGTGTTGCAAGCTTCTCTATTTTGGAAATATATATCAGGGTTTTGAGCTGTACCTTGTTGGTGTGGGGTAACAGTACTTAATGCTCTATGTCTAAATGCATTGATATATTGTGTTGGAGCAAGCTTTTTTAGATCTTCATAATCAATGTCGTTTATTTTGTTGATCTCGTGAGAAGTTCTAAAACCATCAAAGAAATGCATAAAAGGAACGCTACTTTTTAGAGTTGCAATATGTGCAATAGTTGCCATATCAAGAGCTTCTTGAACAGAAGAACTAGCAAGCATTGCAAAACCAGTACCACGACAAGCCATTACGTCAGAGTGGTCTCCAAAAATAGACAATGCATGAGTTGATAAAGCTCTTGCGCTGACATGGAATACACAAGGAAGTAGTTCGCCTGCGATTTTGTACATATTAGGTATCATAAGCAGCAAACCTTGGCTGCAAGTAAATGTAGTTGTTAAGGCTCCTGCACTAAGACTACCGTGAACTGTGCCAGCTGCACCAGCTTCACTTTGTAATTGAGTAACTTTAACTGTGTTGCCAAAAATATTTTTAACGTCTTTACCTTGCCACTCATCAGCAAGTTCTGCCATTGGTGAAGAAGGTGTTATAGGGTAAATTGCTGCCATATCACTAAAAGCATAAGCAATTTTTGCTGCGGCTGTATTGCCGTCTACTGTAATTTGTTTCACTTTTGTCTCTCCTAAAAATTCTTGTATTAGTATATATCAACACAAATTAAAATTCAACTTTATTTGAGTGTTAAAAAAATAAAATCAAACAAAAATTTAGTTGACATAATACAAAGTTGAGAGTAATAGTAAAAATTTTTACCAAATAAAATACTTTTATAATTAAACTTTGTGTGGTACAATAACATTAGGAGAAGTTATGAGAAATATAAAACTAGTAATAGAATACATCGGCGCAAATTATAATGGTTATCAAAAACAGCCCAAAGGTAAAACCATACAAGGTTGCTTAGAAAAAGCTTTGCAAGAACTTTTTAATGAAGAAATAACAACCTATGCAAGTGGTAGAACAGATGCAGGCGTAAATGCATTAGGTCAGGTAGTAAACTTTACAACTAACGCAACTATGCCAGCAGACAAAATGGCAATAGCAATCAACCATCATTTGCCGGGAGATATAAGAGTAGTTAGTAGTGAACAAGTGTATATGAACTTTAATAGTAGATTTAGTGCAAAGAGTAAAACCTATATCTACAAAATATGCACAAGTGAGCAGTTGTCAGTGTTTGATAACAAAAGATACTTGCACTATCCTTATCCAATAGACTTAGAACTATTAAAACAAGCTTGTCAAAAATTAGTAGGAAAACACGACTTTTCTAGTTTTATGTCAACAGGTGGCCCAGAAAAACTTAGTACAATACGCACAATATATGATGCCCATGTAGATATCCAAGATAACTATATTACTTTTGAAATAACAGGCAATGGATTTTTGTATAATATGGTAAGAATAATCGTAGGCACAATTTTAGAAATAGCCCGTGGCAAAAAGAAGCTTGATGTTTTTGAGGCTTTGTACCAAGGCAATTGCCGTAACTTAGCCGGCAAAACTGTTGAGCCATACGCATTATATCTAAAACAAGTTAATTATTAATCTACAAACCACTTTTATTAAAGTGGTTTTTTGTTGCAAAAAAATAACGAGTATTGACTTTTGGGGTGTTTTTTGATACAATTTAAACATAGAGGAGATATGAAAATATGAAAAACATAGTTGATGTTCCTAATCTAAACATTGAATTACCACGTCATTATATGCCTTATGACAAATTTTCAGAAATGGAAGAGGCAAGAAACCAATCTTTACTTCCACAAGAAATAGTTGAAGAAATGATTGCAAGTGGCGAAATGGTTTGTGTTAACCCACAAGCAGACAAAAAAGTTTATATGTATGTAGATGGAAGTGGAGTATGTGACCTATCTTGCGTACAATTTTATGGCGAAGATAATAACTTATTGTTTACATACCCATGGAATGGTGAGCACACAGAAATAAACTTTATTCCACATAAAGGTCTATACGGCAATGTAGGTCTTATTGGTATGGGTTGTTTCCATGCGTTTGAAGACAGAAATTCTATTTCTAAAATTCAAGTAACAGCAACTGAATCTGGTGCAATTGCAATTTCTGATTTGTCAGAACTTTCTAGACCACCTCTTGTTCCTCAAACAGAATGGTCAGCAGAGATGTTTGAATATAACGAAAACAGAGGTTGCTATACACGTGCAAGTTTCCGTTATGGCGCATTAGAAGTAGAAAACTACCCATATACAGATGAGTTAAGAGAGATTAGAGAGTATACTGAACAAAACCAAGACTCAACTGAAAATTCGCCAAACAAGGACTTTGTAGGTGTTGCAGTAGGTGGAGATAAATATCTAGAATTTTCTAGAACAAATTCATATGTAATTTAGTTAAAAACAGGTCGCCTAAACAGGTGGCCTTTTTATTATCATATATAATATATATGGCGTATTTTAATACATTTTATTTCAAAAAAACACTTGACATATCCGGCAAAGTGTATTACAATATCTCAGTCTAAAAATTTTAGTTATATTAATCGAATTAGCCCCTCGTAAATATCAATTAAAATTTGAAAAAAATTTAAAATTATATTTACAAACAGTTTGGAGGAAATTTTTAATGAAAACTTATATGGCAAAACCTCAAACATTTGAACGTAAATGGTATGTTGTTGATGCAACAAATATGCCTCTTGGTAGACTTGCTAGCCAAGTAGCTACAATTCTTCGTGGCAAAAATAAACCAGAATTTACACCAAATGTTGATACAGGTGATCATGTTATTGTTATAAATAGTGATAAAGTTGTTTTGACAGGTAACAAACTTCAAGACAAAAAACACTATCATCACACAGGTTATGTTGGAGGACTTAAATCAGTAGGTTATGACGAACTACTTGCTAAACACTCTGACGAAGCTGTTAGACTTGCAGTTAAAGGTATGCTACCAAAAAACACTCTTGGTAGAAATATGATCAAAAAACTTCGTGTTTATAAAGATGCTAACCACAACCACGAGGCTCAAAAACCAGAACAAATCGTTCTAAAAGGAGTTAGACAATAATGGCAGAAGTTAAAACAACAGAACAAGAAGCAGTAAAAACTGTTAAAAAAGCAACTAAAAAACCTGCTAAGAAAGCTGCTCCTGCAGTTATTTCTGGTAGAAGAAAAAAAGCTATCGCTCGTGTAAGACTTGTTAGTGGTAACGGTAAAATCACTATCAACAAACGCGACATTGATGAATACTTTGATCTAGAAACACTTAAACTTATCGTTCGTCAACCATTAACACTTACAAACACTCTTGACAAATATGATGTACTTGTTAATGTAGTTGGTGGTGGTTTCACAGGACAAGCTGGTTCAATCAGACAAGCTATCGCAAAAGCGCTAGTTAAAGAAAGCGAAACTTACAAAGCAGAACTTAAAAAAGCCGGCTTCTTAACTCGTGACAGCCGTATGAAAGAGCGTAAAAAATATGGTCTTAAAAAGGCTCGTAAAGCTCCACAATTCAGCAAGAGATAATCGATTAATTCAAAAATACTCATACTTGTGTATGGGTATTTTTTTTTTGTAATAAAACATAAATAAATTTAGTTTAATTGACAATTATCTCAAAACATATTACATTTAAATTGTATTAAAATTACTTACAAGAAAATAATAATTTTTAGAGGTGTGTTATGTCACAAAAAGTTTATGATGTATTAATCATTGGTGGAGGCCCTGCTGGTTTTACTGCTGGTATATATGCAAAAAGAGCAGGCCTAGATGTAGCTATGATAGAAAAGGGTGTTCCAGGTGGAGCAGTGGCTATTACTTATGAAGTATGCAACTACCCAGGCTTTAAACAAATCGGTGGACCTGAACTTGCTACATTAATGTTTGAACATATGCAAAGTTTAGGCGTTGAAGTGATTTTTGACGAAGTTAAAAACACTGCCTTGACTGATCAAATAAAAACTGTTGAATGTTTTAATGGAACATATAAGGCTCACACTGTCATATTATGTTTAGGGGCGGCAGCACGCAAACTAAACTTAGACAACGAGCGTCAATTTATAGGTAAAGGCATTAGCTACTGTGCTACATGTGATGGTAACCTTTTTAAAGATCAAGATGTAGCAATTGTTGGTGGGGGAAACTCAGCGCTTGAAGATGCTGTGTATATGTCTAACATAGCTAAAAAAGTTTACCTAATTCACCGTAGAGATCAATTCCGTGGTGAAGAGATTTTGGCAAAAGAAGTCAAAGAAAGAAAAAATATCGAACTTGTTTTGTGTAGTAGAGTTTCTAAACTAAACGGCGAATCAACTTTGCAATCTATCGAAGTCGAAAACCTTGTTGATAAGTCTTTGAAAACTATTGACCTATCTGCACTGTTTGTATCAATCGGTAGAGGTCCAGACACCGAAGTTGTAGATAAACAAGTTGCTTTAAACCAAGCAGGCTATATCGTAGCTAACGAAAAGATGGAAACAAATGTCCCTGGCGTATATGTTGCAGGCGACATCAGAGAAACACCTCTTCGTCAAATAGTAACTGCTTGTAGTGATGGTGCTGTTGCCGCTACATCTGCATTTACTTATATAAAACTTAACAAAATAAAGTAGTAGTTTTGTATATGTTTTTGCAGTTAGTCGGAGGGACCAGTGCAAAAACTTTTTGGAACAGATGGAGTTAGGGGAGTTGTTGATGACAAGACTTCCCAACTTTGTTTTAAAATAGGAAAAACGCTAGGAATATACTTAAACAAAAATAAACAAAACAAAATTGTTATTGCAAAAGATACACGCCAAACTTGCGATATGATGCTATCTGCATTAAGTTGTGGCTTAATGTGTCAAGGCGTTAATGTTGTGTACGCAGGGGTTATGACAACCCCTGCACTTAGTTTTTTAACCAAAACCCAAAAGTTTAACTTAGGGGTTATGATAACAGCAAGTCACAATACACCAGAATATAACGGTGTCAAAATTTTTGATAGTCTTGGCAATAAACCAAATACAAAACTAGAACAACATCTACAAAAAATATATGCTCATATCAACAACTATAAAAATGTAGATTACAAAACTTATGGCAAATTTACTTCAAAGCAAAAACTAAAATATAAATATATTAATTACTTAAAGCAGTTTTTAAAAGACTTTTATTTTGAAGATAAAGTGTGTTTTGATTTAAGCAATGGTGCTGCTAACTTTATCATAAAACCTCTGCTTAATCATTTCAAAAACTATGTCATAATAGGTGACAAAACAAAAGGTTGTTTAGTTAACCATAATTGTGGTGCTACCAATATACAAGCTTTACAACAAGCTGTTATCAACAATAATTGTAAATATGGCTTTGCTTATGATGGAGACGCAGACCGCGTTATTATGGTAGATAAGTTAGGCAAAGTAATTGATGGTGATGATATATTGTATATACTTGCTTTGTATTTAAAACAAAACAAACTATTACATAACAACACAGTTGTTGGAACAATTATGGCAAACTATGGTTTGCAAGACGCTTTAATTAAACAAAACATTAATTTTGTTAGAGTAAAAGTGGGAGACAAATATATTGTTGATTATATTAACAAACATAACTTGTCACTAGGTGGAGAGCAAGCAGGACACATAATAATCCCCAGCCTAACCAATACTGGTGACGGAGTGTTAGTTAGTTTAGTTTTATGTAAAGCAATAAGTTTTTATAAAGATAAATTTGACGATATATTAAAAAACATAACAAAATACCCACAAGTTATAAAAAATGTTAAAGTTAACCAAGAAAGAAAGCAAAGTATATTAATAAACCAAAAACTACAAGAGTGTATCACTTTATGTGAGAGCTTGCTTTTAGATGATGGCAGAATTGTAGTTAGAGCCTCAGGTACAGAGCCTGTTATAAGGGTGATGACAGAAGGTAAAGACTACGAACTTATTAATAAACTAGCAGATACAATTATCAATACAATACAGCAACTTAATTAAAGTTGCTTAGGAGAAAAGATGTTTTATATTACAAAAAATTGGTTTGATTTATTAAAAGATGAATTTGATAAACAATACTTCAAATCTCTACAAACTTTTTTAAAAGATGAGTACAATACTTATACAATCTACCCACAAGCAAAAGATGTATTCAACGCACTTAATCTTACAAAATACGAAGATGTAAAAGTAGTAATATTAGGTCAAGACCCATACATTAACGAAGGTCAAGCGCATGGATTGTGCTTTTCAGTAGAAAAAGTAGCAAGTCCGCCAAGTCTAGTTAATATATATAAAGAACTTCAACAAGACCTTGGTTGTTATATTCCTAACAACGGCAACTTAACTAAGTGGGCAAAACAAGGTGTGCTACTTTTAAACAGCGTACTTACAGTTAGAGCTAAGGCATCTTTTAGCCATAAGGGTAAGGGTTGGGAGTTATTTACTCACAAAATTATAGAGATACTTTCTAAGCGTGATAAACCAATTGTATTTTTAATTTGGGGCGGCGGGGCAAAGAGTATTATTAAAGATATAGACTTGTCAAAACACCACGTTTTGTACGCGCCACACCCAAGCCCATTGTCTGCTTATCAAGGATTCTTTGGTTGTAAACACTTTTCTCAAACAAATGCTTTGCTTAAACAAAGTGGTCAAAGTCCAATCGATTGGCAAATAGAAAATATTGATAGCTTAATATAAAAAATAAAACCTACTAAATATAAAAAATAAAACCTACTAAATTATTAGTAGGTTTTTTTTATTTATAAATATTATTTACTCAAAGTTTTTAAGTAGTTTTTAGCAAACTTAGGATAAGCTTTGTTTTCTTTTATGTAACGTTTTTCTCTTTGAGTAATTTCTTTATTAGATAAGTCAACGTTGATTTTGCCTTTTACAAAGTCGATTTCAACCTCGTCACCATCTTGTAAAACTTTGATAACACCATCTTCGCCATTTGGTGTGATGCAGCCAATTACCTTAACACTAGTAGACTCAGGTATTTCACCCTCTGTCAAAACAACATATTCGTCTTGCAATCCCATAGATTCAATCGCAAGGCAAGTTTGACTAACTGTGCTGCCACCATAAGATTGAGCTTTGTTGCAGTTTTTAATAACAATAATTGTGTTTTTTGGAAGAGCTTTACTAAGTACTCCTAAACTTGCGCTGTCATCATCGCTAAACGCTCTTACTCTGCCGTCAAATTCGGTTAAACCTTTTACAGCAAGTGTTTTAGCAATGGCATTTTTAGAAGCAATATTGCCATGTAAGTCAATATGTGCATTTTTGTATATTGGAGCAAACCCTTCACCAAGTTTAATATTTTTATATTCGTCTGATATTAAACCTTTATAGCCCTTTACAGACTCGTCAATTAGCTTATTTTTGGCAAGTATTTTTAGTAGGGCAAATACACCACCTTTGGCTCTAAAATCTGAAATAGAGCCGTTTAGGGCGTCATAATACACATTTACACCCTTACTCATATCCAAAACTTTGTCATATTTGATGTCAAGGTCAAGTTCGTTAGACAAATTAATTAAGTGAGTAATTACTTGTGTGCTGCCACCAAGTGCATAGTTTAGTACAAACAAATTAGATATATCTTTCTTTGTTACAATCTTTCTTATTGTCATATGGTCTTTTGCCATAGATACAATTGCTTCTGCTGTTTGTATAGCAAGATTTTCTCTTGCAATAGTGCTTGCTGGGGTAGTGCTGTTAGAATTAACACTAAGACCCGCCGCCTCTAACATAATATTAAGTAGGTTAGATATGTTAAAGTCGTTACCTTCACCAACATATTCACCTTGTTCTTGCTCTACTTCTTGTAAGTCAAAAGCGCTCTTTTTGTTTAAGCATACTTGACCAACATTAGAAAGAATCTCTCTTAAAGTAACGCCACTGTTTTCGCTAGAAGGTCCTTCGCCAAAAACAATTGTAGGTAAGTTTTGTCTTGCAGCTGCTTGTAGCATACCCATTTTACTAGAAATGCCTTTTGCAATGATTACAACACCATCAAAAGATTTCTCCGCTAAAATTAACTCTACCATATCAGTAAGTTGAGTTTTGTATATTTCAATAAAGTTATTTTCGGTAG
>JAZRTN010000089.1:0-1599 GCA_045652045.1 Clostridia bacterium | reverse complement strand
TAATCTTGCAACAGATATTAATATAAAAACTGACATAGTAGTAGTTAGTGGTCAAAAAGTGACCTTACCGGAAGATTACGTTTATTATATGCTAAACAAGCCAAAAGGCTATGTTTGTAGTCTTAGTGATGAGGCTGGTAGAAAAACCGTTGTAGACCTTGTTAAAGACCCTAAACATCGTATTTTTCCAGTTGGTAGACTAGACTATGATAGTGAAGGTATGTTGATACTAACAAATGATGGAGATATCGCATATAAGCTTACTCATCCATCAAGTCACGTAGACAAAAAGTATATAGTAAAAATCGAAGGTACTATGGTCGAAAGTGAACTAGCAGTTTTGAGAGCTGGTGTAGTTGTTGATGGTGAAAGATACAGTAAATGTTCAGTAAAAGTACTGTCAACACAAGAAAAAATAACTAGACTTGAAGTAGTAATTCACGAAGGTAAAAATCGCCAAATAAGAAAGATGTTTGAAGCAATCGGCAAAAACGTAATTTTCTTAAAACGTGTTCAAATAGGTATGTTAAAACTAGGTGGACTTAGCCGTGGCGAACATAGAGCTCTAAAACCTCACGAAGTAGAAATGCTTTTAGTTGCTCCAAAAAACAATGATTAATATTAAACTGCCCATTTGGGGCAGTTTTTTTTATTTAAAATTAATAATAAAGTGACCCAAAATATTTGAATAAATATTATTTATATAATATAATAAAATTATAGGAGTCAAAATGGATATTGTTGTTATAGGAGCAGGCCCAGCAGGTCTTATGGCAAGTGCCATAGCTAGTCAAAATGGCGCAAGGGTAACTCTTTTAGAAAAAAACGAAAAAATAGGCAAAAAACTTTTTATAACTGGCAAGGGTAGATGTAATATAACTAACCAAATAAGCCCTAATGATTTTTTAGATAAAGTAATTAACAACAACAAATTTTTGTATAGCTCAATATTTAAATTTACTCCACAAAACACAATTGATTTATTTGAAAGCCTTGGTGTCAAACTAAAAGTTGAAAGAGGCAATAGAGTTTTTCCAGTTAGTGATAAATCAAGTGACATCATAAAGGCATTAGAAAGCTTTATTAAAAACTCTGGTGTTGAGGTCAAACTTAACACACAGGTTTTAAATATTCAAAAAACAGAATCTAAGTTTGTTATAACCACAACAAACTCTCAAATACAAGCAGACAAACTTGTTATAGCAACAGGTGGCAAGAGTTATTCTTCAACTGGCTCAACTGGGGACGGGTATGATTTTGCAAAGCAACTAGGGCATACAATAACACCGATTACGCCAGCACTTGTTCCTATTGATTTAAAAAACTTTAACTCAAACCTTGCTGGTATTAGTCTAAAAAATGTAAGGGCAACAGTTAAAGTAAATAACAAATCATTTAGCGATTTTGGTGAAATGCTATTTACGCATACTGGTGTTAGTGGCCCGATAATATTGAGTCTAAGTAGTTTAATAAATAAATTTGATGTTTCAAATGCAAAACTTTCTATTGACTTAAAACCAGCACTAGATGAGACTCAATTAGACCAAAGACTGCTTAGAGATTTTAAAGAAAATATCAACAAAGATTTTGTTAACTATC
>JAZRTN010000088.1:0-5960 GCA_045652045.1 Clostridia bacterium | reverse complement strand
ACTACTCAAAGACAAGTCGGTTATAAAACACATATCTTCAAGTTACGCAAGTATTAATTATAAACAATACAACTACGATATGGTAAGAGTAGGTATTGCAATATACGGTTATGGAAACCCATATTTAACCCCAGCAATCAAAATAACTAGCAACATTAAAGAAATAATCACACTTAATAAAAATAGTTATATTGGTTACAGAGCAACCTTCAAAACAACTAAACTTACAAAAATAGCAACAGTAGGCCTAGGATATGCTGATGGTATAGATATAAGGCTATCTAACAACGCATATGTGAATATAAATAACACACCCTGCAAGATACTAGGCAAAATATGTATGGATATGTTTATGTGTGACGTAACAAATCTAAGTGTATCGGTAGGGCAAGAAGTAGTAGTGTTTGACTATACCAACAACGCAACCTACTGGAAAAACTTTTGTGATTGTACCGAATACCAAATAATCACCAACTTCAAAACAAATAGAATGAAAGTAATTGTATTGAATAAGTAACTTTAACTTGTTATTGACAAACTATAACCAATGATATATACTACTGACATACAGGTTAATTAACTTGTTGTCAGGACATAACTGTATGTTATGTCACCCGCCATATTTGGCATTGAGTAGAGTGGTTTAATCTCTACTTTTTTTATGTCTTTTTGTATTAAGGTTTGATTTTGAGATAATTTGTGTTATAATAAAAATATGAGAATAATTACAGGTAAACATAGAGGTAGAAAGATTATTTCGCCAACTCATCAAGGCGTAAGACCTACCACAGATAGAGTTAAAGAAAATGTATTTAATATTATAAGAGAATATATTCCAGAAAGCACTTGTCTTGACTTATTTGCAGGTACTGGTGGATTAGGCTTTGAGTGCATAAGCCGTGGAGCAGAAAAGGTATACTTTGTCGACTCTAATAAAGATAGTATCAAAAATATTCAACAAACAGCTGCAACACTAGGCGAAAAACCTTATATAATTTTATCAGACTACAATATCGCTTTAAAAAACTTCCAAAACCAAGGCGTTAAGTTTGATGTTATATTTATAGACCCACCATATCAAAGTATGCTTGCAGAGTTTGCAATTAATAAAATTGGCGAATTTGATTTATTAAAAGACGGCGGCATTATTGTATGGGAAAGCCTTGTCACTTTAAAAAAGCCAGAAAACTATGATTGCAAATACGAACATATAGATAAAAGAGTTTATGGCGAAGTTTCAGTAGATATCTATACAAAATAACTATTTAAAAATATGATTGACAAAAAACTTTAATAGTGTTAATATACCTATGTAAATCGTTGAAGGGAGTGGCGCCCCAGAGAGGTAACAAAATATTACCCGTTTATCGCGTAAAGATAGTAATGAAGGTGGATAATATCCACAAAATAGGGTGGAACCGCGGTTAATAATCGTCCCTATACTACGACAAGAGTAGTATAGGGATTTTTTTATTTATAAGGAGAAAAATTATGGAAAACGAACAACAACTAACAATGCAAAAATTAGTAGCACTATGTAAGACAAGAGGTTTTATCTATCCAGGTTCAGAAATCTACGGTGGTCTTGCAAATAGCTGGGACTATGGTCCTTTGGGCGTAGAGCTTAAAAACAATGTAAAAAAAGCTTGGTGGAAAAAGTTTGTTCAAGAAAACGAACACAACGTTGGTGTAGACTGTGCAATACTTATGAACCCAAAAACTTGGGAAGCAAGTGGTCACTTATCAACTTTTACAGACCCACTTATTGACTGCAAAACTTGTAAATCTCGTCACAGAGCAGATAAGCTTGTAGAAGATTATGTTGCAGAACACAACCTTGACACAAACGTTACTCAAATGAGCCAAGACGACTTAGAAAAGTTCATTAAAGACAACGAACTACTTTGCCCAGTATGTGGTAAACACAACTTTACAGGTATGCGTCAATTTAACCTTATGTTCAAAACATTCCAAGGTGTTACAGAAGACAGCGCAAGCACAGTATATCTTCGTCCAGAAACAGCACAAGGTATATTTGTTAACTTCAAAAATATCGTAAGATCAACAAGAGCAAAATTACCTCTTGGTATCGGTCAAATAGGTAAAAGTTTCCGTAATGAGATTACTCCTGGTAACTTTACTTTTAGAACTCGTGAGTTTGAACAAATGGAACTTGAATTTTTCTGCAAACCAGGTACAGACTTAGAGTGGTTTGACTACTGGAAAAACTTCTGTAAAGAATGGTTGCTTGGTATCGGTATTAAAGAAGAAAACCTAAGACTTCGTGACCATGACAAAGAAGAACTTGCCTTTTATAGCAGAGCAACAACAGACTTCGAATTTTTATTCCCATTTGGTTGGGGTGAATTGTGGGGTGTTGCTGACAGAACAGACTACGACCTAAAATGTCACCAAAACGTTAGTGGTGAAAGTATGGATTACCTAGACCCAATCACTAATGAAAAATTTATTCCTTACTGTATCGAACCATCTCTTGGTGCAGACCGTATGGTACTTGCAGTATTGTGTAACGCATACGAAGAACAAGCTATCGGCGAAAACGATACTCGTGTAGTAATGCACTTACACCATTCATTAGCTCCAATCAAAGTAGCAATCCTACCATTGTCTAAAAAGCTTAATGACAAAGCGTTAGAAGTATACAGACAATTAAATAAAGAATTTGTATGTGACTTTGATGATGCTGGTTCTATCGGTAAACGTTACCGTAGATATGACGAAATAGGCACACCATATTGTGTTACAGTTGACTTTGATACATTAGAAGACGGTCAAGTAACAATTAGAGAAAGAGACAGTATGGAACAAATTAGACTACCAATATCAGAACTTAAAAACTACTTTACAGAAAAGTTTGTTTACTAAAATTAAAAAAACTAGCTATAAATTTAGCTAGTTTTTTATTATACAAAACAAAAACACTACCAAACTGGTAGTGTTTTTTATTTAAATTATTATGGTTCTGGAACAATTTCTGGAACAGGAACTGACTCAGCACCAGGAATACCACCAAATGGGTTAAGTGTTGGGTCAAGTATGTTTGGAGTGCCAGATGGAGTAGTTGTTACTGGTGGGTTTGGAACAATGCCTTCTGGTGGAAGTTGTCCGTCAATGCCAGGAAGTGTTTCTGGGCCAACACCAGGAACAGTAACTGTGCCGTCTGGGTTGATTGTTACGTCGCCAGGTAGTTGGTTACCTATACCAGAGTTACCACCTGCTATAAATTCTGCAAGACCACCTGCTTCTGAAATTTCATTGATTAGATGAATTGTGCCAACAGTTAAAGCAGTAGCTGCAAGTACAACTAATATTGCAATAATCCAGAATTTAGGGCTTCTGATCCATTTGCCAAGTTTGCTTGGGCTAGCTGCTTTTACTTTTGTCTTTTTAGTAGCTTTCTTCTTTAAGATTGGTTTTGGAGCTGTTACATCATCATATCCTGGGAAATATCCAGATCCTGTGCGTTCTTCATAAAGCTCTTCATCAAGAATGATTGGATCTCCGTTACCTGGTAGAAGTAAACTGTCATCATCTTCTTCTAAGTGTTGATTTACACGTGGATTTACTGGTATTAAACCTGTTTCTACGTGTTGATCATCTTCTCTTTCGTGAGTTATAACTGGTGAAACAGGAATAACTGCTGTTGATTGAGAAATTTCTCTACCATCAGGTCCTAGGATAATAAAGTCTGGTGTGTAAACTCCGTTATTTTGGTTGTTTCTATTTGCCATAATAACTTCTCCTTCTTCATCATGGGTTTCGATTGGGGTAACAGGTATTAAGCCATTAGTGTGAGCAGGTATTGTGTCAATTACTTCAAATCGTTGTGGGGTATCAATTCTTGTAAGCCCAGGTGCTACTGCTTGTAATGGTTGGATTACTTCGTTGCCTACGCTGTATAAGAATTGTAAATCTTCTGGTTTAACTGTTTGGTTTTCTTGCAAGGTTGTAAAGTAAGTTGTTGATGATAGTGGTTTGCCGTTGATGTATGTCAATACTTGTGTTACTTTGTGAGTTACCTTGCCATCAACTCTTTCCACTTCATAAAACATCTCGCTTTCGATGCCTTCTGAGTGTTTTTTCTTAGGTGATCTCATAACAAATGAGCCATTATCTTGTGTTGTTATAGATTTTTTTGTTTGTGGTCTGATGCCAAGGTTAAGTGTAACTTCTCCATTTTTTGCTGGAACAACTAGTGGAGCGGCAACTTTGTTTGGGTTGTATAAGATTCTGCCTTGACTATCAACTAAAGGAGTTTTACCAGTTGCAAATTGATATATAATTTTGCTAACTTCTTGTTCGGTCATAGCAGAATCGCCATTTAAACTGTCGATATAATATTTAAGATTTTTAAACTTCTTGATTAAAGTAGCTTGTTTCATGCTAATACGACACTCCTTTTATTTGTGTTAGTTTATTTTATCACAATAGCATATTGATTGCAATACCTAATTTTGTCAAATAAAACATATTTTTTATGCATATTGTGATATACAAAACAACTAGTTTTGTAATTATATTATAATATATATTAATAAATAATGCAATAGGCATTTGGTTGTTTAACATAAAATTATGTGCTACCCAATTTTGTCAATCAAAAAAACTTTTGACTATTTTTTTTGTGTGTGATATGCTAAATCCATAAGGAGATAAAACTATGACAGAACAAGAAAAACAAGAGATTGTAAAATTAGTAATGGAAGAATTGAAAAAACCTGTCCAAATACCTTGCCAACTAGTAAATGATGCAGACATGCCATTTTACGCACACCCAGGAGATGCAGGTATGGACCTTAGAGCAAATGTCGACATAGTAATAGCCCCAGGCGAAACAAAAATTATTACAACAGGATTAAAAACAGCTATACCAGAAGGATATATGTTTGAAATCAGACCAAGAAGTGGTTTGAACGCAAAAACACCATTGAGAGTATTTTTTAGCCCAATAGACGAAGGATATCGTGGCGAATATGGTGTAATTATGACTAACTATTCACCAGAAAGTTCAAAAGATGTAGTCTGCACTATCGAAGATAAGCACAAGTTTGGTACATATCACATCAAAAAAGGTGATAGAGTAGCACAAATGATTTTGTCAAGATATGTAACCGCTGAGTTTGTGCCAGTAGAAGACATTGATGTGTACGAAGGCAACCGTGGTGGTGGCTTTGGTTCATCAGGCGTTAAATAATTAAAAAATAAAACACCCTAATTAAGGGTGTTTTTTTATTAAAAATTTTAGTTTAAAGTGTAGTTTTTTATAAATTTATTTAACACTTTTCTGTGCTTAAATTGATAAAGTCTACCTTCCTTTAAGATGCGCATCAAAAACTTAAATTTAGCCGTGCGTTTTGTGATGTTTTTATTTGCTAAGTCTCTTTTGTAACGGTTTTTTAAAGACTTGGTACTGCTTGTACCTTTGATAATAATAGGGTAGTTTTTTATTAGTTCAAAATCAATCAAGCTAAATATCTGTAAACCCTCTACAATGTATAATTTGTCTTTGTCTATGTTAGATAAAAAGTGTTTAAAAAATAGATTAATGTATTTTTTAAAAAGTTCATTTTTATCTTCGGATTTTGCGTTGTTCCATTTGGCTTTTGCAAGGTCTACAATGTTTGGGTGAATATCAAAAAAGCTCTCCAAAAGTGGCTTAAACTCAGGGGTTATGTGTTTGGTGTGTTTTAGCCATTCTGGTTGAAAAATGCTTGCATTATATTCTTTTGCAAGTTGTCTTGACAAGTAACTTTTGCCACTACCAGACAACCCTGTTACAAGCAAAATATTGCTATCTTTTTTGAACTTATCTAAGTTGAAAGTTATGTCATCAACATTTTTAATTAATCTAACTTTTACCATATTTTTATTATACAAAATTTAGTAAAAAAATAAAATAAAAATACGCATAAATCACAAAAAAAACAAGGCAAAACGCC
>JAZRTN010000087.1:0-2123 GCA_045652045.1 Clostridia bacterium | reverse complement strand
GTTATACAAAATTTGTAACCACCTTCGCTATCTATATTAAAGTTAACAAACACGCTATCTTTGTCTACTAACATATAGCTATCTAACAAGGTTATTATATCGCTTTTGATAACATTAACTACTACGGGCGAAATTTCGTTTTTGTCTGTTACTAATACTTGTTTTAGCCTATTGGCGCTTGCTTTTGCTGGGGTTTTATAAAACATTATACTCTCCTTTTTATGGCTCTTTTTACTTTACCAAATATGCCCTTATATTTGTGCGAACAGTCGTATATTTTGCGAGTACCGTTTTTTAGATTTTGGGCTATAAGGTTAATTGACTGGTAAGCTTCTGAGTTATCCTGCAAGACACAGCCAAACATAGAACTAACACTTACCTTATCGTCTTCGGGCACAACTCCTATTAAGGGGGTTGAGAGTATATTTTCTATTTCGTCTGGTGGTAACATATCTTTGTCTAACATCATATCTCCACGCATACGGTTAATAATTAAATTGATAGTTTTGATGTTATTGGCTTTGAGCAAGGTGATAACTTTGTCTGCATCTCTCATACTAGAAACATGTGGTGTCACTACTACCATAGCTTCGTTACAACCAGCGATTGCTCTTTTGAACGGCTCATCTATACCAGCTGGGCAATCTACTAGGACTATATCAAAATATGTTTCTAGGTCTTTTATGACTTTACGTATATTGCTTGCTGTAATACAGGATTTATTGTATGCGTGGGCTGATGGCATAATATACAATGATGGCTGGTTAAAGTCTTGGATTAGAGCCTGCTTTGTTCGACATTTGTTTTCTATAACATCTGTTAGATCAAAGACAACTTGGTTTTCTACACCCATTATAACATCTAAATTGTTAAGACCTATATCTACATCTACAAGCACCACTCTAAAACCTAGACTTGCAAGGGAGTTGCCTAAATTTGCGCACAAAGTTGTTTTGCCAACCCCACCTTTACCACTAGTTATTACGATAGTTTTTGCCATAAAACACCTCTTTTTGTATTGTTATTGTAGAGTGTTTTTAAAAAAAGTAAAGGGACACAACCTTATGTTGTGCCCCTTCGACAAAATACAAAAATATATTTAGTTTTCTTCTAAAATTTTGTTAAGTAGATATTCGTCACTAAGAAGTTTGCCTGCACCCAAAATTACTGAATTTTCTGCTTGTTCAGAAACTAATACTGGCATATTTAGGACTTTTCTAAAATAGTTTTCAAGCCCAGTAATATTAGCTCCACCACCAGAAACAACTGCACCAACTTCGGTTATATCTGAGATAATATCTGGCTTACAAGTATTGATTACAGCTTGTATTGTTTTGATTATATCGTCATAGAAGCTAATGACTGCTCTTCTTACGTCTCTTGCACCGATAACGTCGCTAACAGGTCTATTACTACTTACGTCTGCACCACTAAACTCAATATTACTTTTGTCGTTTTCATAAAGACTTGCAATTTCGTGTTTGATTTTTTCTGCGCTAATTTCACTAATTTTGATGCCAAAAATGTTTTGGACATACTCAATTAATGTTGTATCCATAAGTCTACCACCAATAGCTACGCTACAACCACTAACTATACTATTAAGGCTGATAACAGCGACTTCGGTTGTGCCACCACCAATATTGACCACTATTGAGCCACGTGCTTGGCTAGTTTTTAACTCTTCGCCGATACCTGCGGCTAAAATTGATGGGATTATTTGTAGTCTACCTACACCAGCACCATACATAACTTTTTCATAATCGTTAAGTTCTTCACTATTAAGCCCACATGGAACACATAATATTGCTCTTATTTTTGGTCTAAATGCTCCGGCTGGGATAACTTTTGAGATAAAGTGTTTCAACATTGCTATGCACAAGTCAACATTTTTTACAACACCTTCGCACACAGGATAAACCACGGTTGTGTTTTCGCCTGTTCTGCCTTGCATTTTTTTAGCTTTAAGGCCAATTTCTTTAACTTTGACGTGTTTGCCACCAGTTTGAAGACATACTACGCTTGGCTCTCTTAAAACTATACCACTACCACGTTTATAGATAACGGTATTGGTACTACCCATATCAATTGCAATATCTATTGTTGCCATATTTACCTCTCTA
>JAZRTN010000086.1:0-2027 GCA_045652045.1 Clostridia bacterium | reverse complement strand
GTGTTTTTTTGCTATATGATATCCTATTTCCCATTTGTTGTTATCAATAGGGACTGCTTGAACATAACCAATGTTAGTATTATCAGCAAGTAAAACAGGGTATACTAATGGGCCTGTGCCACTTTCATAAGCACTCATAAGAAACTCAACAACATTATGAGCATCTTCGATTGTTTTAAAAACCTCGTTAGGATTAAACTTACAGTTGTCTTCATCAAGAGAGTTAATGTGTACAGCTTCAACCATATCAAGTGTAAATTTTGTAATATAAAGTCTTTCTGTTTTTATCATTTTTGTACCTATATTTTTTTATTGTTCAGGTGGCTTTGGTGTTGGGGTAGATAGCTCTTGTGTGTCGTCATCTTCAAAAAGCATTACATCATCACGGCACCTGCTAGGATATTCTATAAACTCTTCTTCGTCATCTTCAAAAGAAATAATCTGGCCATCTTCTTTATCAAGTTCTTGTCTATAATCAAGAGGGGTTTCTTGGTCAATTTGCTGATATTGTGGAGTGTTAGCAAGTTGTTGGGCAGATGCTACTTGGGTTATTAGCATAAATTTTGGACGAACATTTTCCTTTGCATAGTCGCCAGGTATTTCAATAAAGCCTTTGGCTCTATACATAGCATCATTTTTATCTACAACGCCGTCTTCATTAAAAACATAATCTTTTAGAGAGTCTAATCTAAATATAGGTATGCCTCTTAATCTACATTCGTCTTGCATCATAGCAATCATAATGCTAGCAAGACCAAGTCCTCGATAAGGTTCGGCAGTAAATATATAATCTAATTTTAACTGTTCTGTTTCTAATTGGTCCGGAAACAATCTTATCATATCGCTGTCATTTTTTATTTTTTCGTAGTGAAAATCAGCATATGCTATACAAGCATAAGTTTCTTCATCGATTGGAACATATATTTCTATATTATCATCTTTTGACTTTTTGCGAGTTTTCAAATATCCTTCGCTATATAGCTCTGGTTTTTCTCTACAAATAAGATAAGTCAAATCTCTTACTCTGCGTTTGTCGTTAGCATCTTCAAATGGTGTGAAAGTTTGATAATTAAACATTTCATTAATCTGGTCAAGAGTATAATATTCTAAATAATCGTTCATATTTCTCCTAAAAATTATCAATAAATAATCATATTATTATTATATCATATTTTTTTAAGAGGTCAAGAGAGATAAAAAAAAGATGTGTTATTTGTAGACAATTACAAAAAATGGTTATATTATATTTATATGAAAAATGAATTTTTTATAGCAGATAGCCATACAGATTTTTTGACTGAACTTAAAGATAATAATTTAAGACAAAATTATATAAAATCACTTTCGAATACGCCTTTAAAACTACTTAGTTGTGCTGTTTTTACTACCGACGATAACTTAAATGTAACCGACATTGCTCGCCTTAAAAACGAAATTATGGCCTCAAATTGCAAATCTCAATTATTGCTCTCAGTAGAAGATATTGGGTTTATTAAGACAGAACAAGACTTAGAAAATTTAATCAGTCTAAAACCAATAAGTTGCACATTAACATGGAACTATGACAACCAATTTTCTGGTGGTACTTATGGCAAAACGGCATTAACAAAACTAGGCACACAAACATTAAAAACACTAGAACAAAACAATATTTTAGTAGATACTGCACACTTAAATAAAAAGGCTTTTTGGCAGGTAGCAAAAATTACTACAAAACCTATTTTTAACTCACATAGCAACATATATTCATTACACAGACACAAAAGAAATCTTACTGATAAACAAATACAAAAAATAGTTGATACTAATGGTTACCTTGGTATTACGATATTTAATTTGTTTATAGGCAACAAAAAAGCCACATCAAAAGATGTAGCTATGCAATTTGATTATTTAATTAAAAACTTTGGCTATAAAAACTTTGGTTTTGGAACAGACTTATATGGAATAGACCCAGAAGATTTGCCAAAGGATATATCAGGTTATAGGGACCTAAACAAAGTTGCTATGCACTTAAAACAAATGGG
>JAZRTN010000085.1:0-1816 GCA_045652045.1 Clostridia bacterium | reverse complement strand
TACTGTTTTTAAAAACTTATCACCCAAGCCATCTATTGCAATAATAGGGCTATTTTCCCAATGTCTTGCAAGTATAATACCAGAACAAGCAAGAGAGTCTATATCTTCTGAAAATAACATTGCAGAAGGATTAATCTTCATAGAACAGATAGTTTGTATAACCATACCACCTGTTGTTGAACCAATTGTTTTTGGTAAGCAAAGAATTTTACCAGTAAGAAGTTTTTTATAAATATCTGGGTTGTTTTGGTCAGAGCTAAATACTTGTTTAGCGTTTTTTAGGGCGCTTTTTTGGAAAGTAGCAAGAGTGTTTACACCTTGTCTTGAAACTACTGCTTCTCCTACAAGTTCGCCTCCGGCAATAATTCTACCTTTAAATTTCTTTTCCATTATTTTGCCCCCTTTGTGATGATTTGCAATATATCTTGATCTTTATAATATCTAGATGAAGAATATGTGCGTAGTTTGTTTGAAGAAGTGATAATTGGAGCTTTGCCAGCTATTGGGTTATTTGTATACATAAGTGGACATATTGAAGATACTTTTACGCCACATTTTGTAAGTTGTTTGTAAAGTTCTGTTTTTTCAAACTCAACTCTTATCGCTGGGCTTGTTGTAAGTATTGTTCTTACACAAACTTTCTTTTTGCCGTTTTGTTTTAATGAGTCAATTATATTGTTTGCCCAAGTAGTTAATTGAGACATTGTCAAATGTGGACAACCGATAAAGCAAAGTTTTGGTTTTGCTTGTTTATTTTTCCACAAAACTGGGTAGCTGTCGTATACTCTTTGCAATTCTTTATCATCAATAACGTATGTTTTTGTTTTTTCGGCAATAACCTTGTTGCCTAGTTTTTTAACGTCTGGGGTTAAATTTTCTACGTGATACAAACCAACTGCCCCATTAGAAGCACTTGCTGCGCCCATATCTTTTAGGTATGCTTTGTTTTCGTCATTAAGCTCTGTGCCAAGATATTTGTCCAAGCCTTTGATATAAGGAACTTCTTCCATAACTTTAAGACCAATAGCACTGCCTAAAACTTGCGCTTCTGGCAATGTAGAAGTTTTAACTTCAATTACCCAAGTAGCTTTTCTACCTTCATCAGTTAACAAGCCATACTCTGGTACTTTGCCAAGTATGCCACAGAAAATATCAATCATACCACTGTTACGATTGCATCTTGCACCTAAAACTGAGTTAGCATAAACAACTGCTGAGCTTTCTGCCCAAGATAAGATATCACCATATTTAGGAGTATTGCCTACTTGCTCTAAATAGCTTGTACAAGTAAAGTCATCTTTTTTTCTTAAACCAACTTTTTCAAGCTGCTCTTCGTAATGTTTTTGTTGACTATACATTATTTTGCTAAAAATAAGTTTGTTTAAAATATTACATTTAACATTTTTGTAATCGATTGGTCTTGGGTCCATTGTAAATGGATATTTTGTTTTAAGACCTGCCGCTATTATTTCGTCCATAATACGATAAACAGGTTTAAGCAACCCTATACCAAAAGATGTAACTAAGTGACCGTCATGAGTTACTGGAACTAGTTTTTTTGCGCCAAAAACATCACCAAACTCAACAACAGTTCTCATAATCTTAGCAAGGGTTTCACCATGTTTTCCGTCTAAGATTTCTTGTTCTTGTTTTGTAAGTTTCATTTCTTTCTCCTTTTTATACCTAAATTTTATCACAAATAAAACTTTTTAACTATTAAATCAATATAAAAAATTATATTAAACTAAACAAGTTTTTAGTTTGCATTAAACTTTTAACAAAGCCAAAATATTTGACTAAAAACATAAAATATCTT
>JAZRTN010000084.1:0-6715 GCA_045652045.1 Clostridia bacterium | reverse complement strand
AATTTTTTGACTAAAAAACACACTTTTATAGTATTGTTTGTTAAAAAACAATAATAATACTAAAACATTAAACATTAGAGGGATATTATGAAAAAAGCTCTTTTATCAGTGATGCTGATAGTGATGCTTTCTGTAATGTTTCTAACAGGTTGTGGTAAAAAGGGTTTTGATTCTGTGCCATACTCAAAAAGCACAAAAACCAGTGAAGACCTAGTCACAACTTATACCGAAGCAGTTGCAGGAACATATCAACTTACAGCCGATTACGAAACAACTATAAAAACAGTTTATCCTCAAATTAAGAGAACCGAAACACAAGTAATAAAGTCTACCGTAGGCGATCTTAACAACAACTATTTTTGTAGAACAGAAGTAATGAATTATGTAAATGACGAACTACAAAACACAGTTACAACAATACTATACAACGGCAAAAAATATGTATTAACATATGACGCAATTGGTGACACAACAACAAGGACACAACAAACCTACACAGGACTATATCCAAAAGAATCTGTATTAAATACAATGTTTGCTACAATCAAAGCAGAATCAATCGAAACAGTTTACCAAAAAACTTATGAAAAACAAGCTTATTTTAGAGCAGACTTACTTCTTCGTAGTGTAAACCTTGACGAAACTATCCAAAGACCAGAAGATACTTATTATACAAACTACGAATATGAGTTTGGCATAAACAAAAGTGGTTACTGCCATATGTTTAATGTATACAACACATTAATTATCGGCGAACAAAAAAACGAAAACACTTGGAAAGTGTATCGCGAACAATCTATCAAAACTCAACTTAAAAAATATGGTGCTAACTTATATATAGAAATGCCAGATGACTTAGGCACATATGAAAACATTGATTAATCTAAGGAGAAAAATAAATGAAAGCAATAATTTTGCTAGGTGGATATGCAACAAGACTATATCCAATAACCCTAAATATGCCTAAGGCATTATTAACAGTTGGTGGCCAAACACTTATGGATCACCTATTTGAAAAACTTGATAAAGTTGAAGCTATTGACGAAGCAATACTTTTATCAAACGACAAATTCTACTATCAATTCCAACAATGGACCAAAAAATACACAGGCCCTAAAAAAATTACTTTAATCAACGACAATGACAACCCAGACCGTAGCTGTATCATTGCAAACCTAATCTATACTATCAAAACTTGTAAAGTTAAAGATGATATAATGGTTCTTGCAGGTGACCACTACTTCAAGTTTGAGTTGACAGAGTTCTACAACTTCTTTAAAGAAAAAGACAACGACTGCTGTATCGGTGATATTATCGAAGATAAAATTTATCTTAAACAATTTGGCGTAGGTACAGTTGACGAAGACAATGTTCTACTTGAAATGGAAGAAAAACCAGAAGAACCAAAAAGCAACAACCGTATACTTGCATTCTACATATACAAAAAATCAAGCCTACCAATGCTTGAAAAATACAAAAAAGAAGGCAACTCTACTCCATCTCCTGGCAAATACTTAGCTTGGTTGTACAAAAACAAACCTGTTCACGTATTCCTAACAAACAAAGAATGTCACGATATCGGAACAATACCTGTATACGAAGCTCTTGACAAGAGAGTTACTGAGGAAGTAAAGAAAAACAAAAAATAATTTTTTTAAAAGGGAAAAGTATGAGAGAAGAAAGAATCAAAACTTTTGATGGACACGAAATAACTTGTTACTTTTGGGATAAGGTAAAAAATCCTAAGGGTATAGTACAAATAGTCCATGGTCTTGCCGAACATGCGACAAGATATGATGATTTTGCAAAATTTCTTAACAAAAACGGCTTTATAGCGTTTGCTGATGACCACCGTTCTCACGGCAAAACAGCCGGCGACACCGAAAACATCGGCAAGTACGAAGGCGGAAACGTTTTCTTCGATTCTGTTCAGGACCAAATATTCTTCTCAAAACTTTTAAAAGAAAAATATAACCTACCATTATATATCTACGCACATAGCTATGGCTCATTCTTAATACAAAGCTATATGGAAGATTGTGATATATATGATAGAGTAATTTTGGCAGGGTGCTCATATATGCGTAATAGCGCAACATATAGAGAACTTAGAATTGCTAGACTTACTGCCAAATTTAAAGGCGAAAATGCCCCAGCAAAATATTTAGAAAAAGTTATCTTTTCTAGATTTAATAGACGTATCAAAAATGGTACTAGCTGGGTAAACTCAAACAAAGATAAAGCTGACGAGTACTTTACTGACCCACTATGTGGCAAAACATTTAGTGCAAAATTTTATGAAGATATGTTCTCTTCATTTAAAGTAATATTTAAGTATGGCAATCTAGACCATATCAACAAAGAAAAACCAGTACTGTTAATGGTTGGTAAAAACGACCCAGTAACACGTATGGGCGCTCTTGCTTCTAAGCTATACAAAGTTTATAAAGAACACGACATTATGGTTGCTATGAAACAATATGAAGGCGCAAGACACGCTCTACTTCATGACGAAGTTAAAGAACTTGTATACAAAGATGTAGTTGAGTTCTTTGGCGGTAAAATGATTGACTCTGTAAGTGAAGCAATCTCAATCCACAAAAACAAACGTAAAAAAATTATAGAATCTGTTTAGATCAGGAGTGCACAATGAATGATTTTGTTATAATAACAATTACAAGACCATCAAATTGGGATGATATACATGATTTTGTACTTACTCGTTACGAAAATAACAAACTTCAATCTATTGCAGATAAATTTGGCAAAAAATGTTATTTGACAATGTTTTGGAACGACGTAGATATGTGGTGCAACAAAACTACTGTTAAGATAGAATATACTGGCACACTAGACGAAACTGAAAAGCAGTTATACCTAGAAGAAATAAAACCACTACTTGAAGATGCAGAACAAATCAAATTTAAAGGAATAGAACGCTTTAACCCTTCATACTTGCTTATTATGAAACAAATTCCAGCATCGGACACTATTGTTGAAATAAAAGGAGACCGTTAATAATAACGGTCTTTATTTTTTATTAAAACAAAAAACCACCAAAATTAGGTGGCTTTATTTTTGTTATTATTGCATTTGTTTTGTGATTTGTTCCATAACTAAATCAACAAGGCCCATACCTTCTTCTGTGTTGTAGTCAAATGTTTTATCTACATATTCTGCAAGAGTACCAATAGCACCATAGTAAGCAAATGAAATTGATTGTTCATCTACACGGCTAAGATATCCTTCGTTAAGACCACGTTTTGCAATTGCAGTAAGAAGTTTGATAATTAAGCTTTGGCTCTTTTCTAAGATGTCTGCGATTTTTGCAGCATCTTCTTCGTTAAGGTATGATATGTATGTTTTAAATGTCCATGGCAAAACCATCCATTTGTTTGACTTCATACAAACAATCATTGACTTAATCCAAATTCTTAAAGTTGGTTCATAA
Source organism: Clostridia bacterium (assembly GCA_045652045.1). Classification (GTDB taxonomy): domain Bacteria; phylum Bacillota; class Clostridia; order Christensenellales; family UBA1242; genus CAKVLS01. The sequence goes on along the minus strand of JAZRTN010000084.1, from coordinate 3,264 downwards.
GTGCTGATTTTGAAACTTTGTGAAAAGAACTTTAACATTTTGTTTGCGTATGAGATGATGCTGTTGTATACCATATCATCTTTGCTATCAAAGTATTCGTATATTGTACTTTTGCCCATGCCACAACGGTTAGCTATTTCAGAAAGAGTAATTGCTTTATACTCTACACCGTCATTTAACATTGATAAAACTTCTTTAAAAATCAATTGTCTCTTCATTTTTCTCTCCAAAAAACTTTATAGTCCGAACATTCGGTTGGTATTTATACTTAAATTATACTAATATTTTTTTAATTGTAAACAAATTTTGCATAAAACTATAATAAAAATTTTGATTTTTAATCAAAAAAGTAGTAAAAATATTATAAACATAGTATAATTAAAGCGTAATTATTAAAATCCGCTTTTTAAACAAAAGGAAACATTATGCAAAAAACAAAAATCATTTGCACACTAGGTCCTTCTAGTTGCAACTACAAAACAGTATCACAAATGATGAAAGCAGGCATGAACGTTGCAAGACTAAATATGAGCCACGGCGACCTTGCATATCATCAAAGTTTAATCGACCTAGTAAAAAAAGTTAGACAAGACTTAAACTTAGCCTGCGCTATCATGGTAGACACAAGAGGACCGGAACTAAGAATAGCTACTTTTAAAGACAACAAAGTTACTCTAAAAAGAGGTCAAACTTTCACTTTTACAACTCGTGAAGTTGAAGGCGACAATACGGTTGTTGGACTAAGATTTAAACAACTAGTAAACATTGCAAAAGTTGGTAAGTTTATTTACGCAAACAATGGTTTGTTAAAATTCAAAATAACACAAGTTACTGACACTGATGTTGTATGTAAAGTTATGTTTGGTGGAGAACTAAGCAACAACAAAAGTTTTGCAATACCTAATGTTCCTTTTAATCTTCCTTATCTTAGTGATATCGACAAAGAGCACATTAAATTTGCCGTTGAAAACAATGTTGAAGCAATCGCATGCTCTTTTGTAAACTGCAAAGAAGATATGCTTGCAGTAAGAGAACTTGTCGCTTCACTTGGTGGCAACCAAGACTTGATTGCAAAAATCGAAAGCGAAGAAGGCATTAAGTTTCTTGCAGAAATTATCGAAGTGTCAGACGGTATAATGGTAGCTCGTGGAGATATGGGAACAGAAATCCCACTAGAACAAATCCCAGCCGTTCAAAAACAAATGATCAAAAGCACTGTTGCAAAAGGCAAGTATGTTATAGTTGCAACAGAGATGTTAGAGTCTATGATAGAAAAACGCCGCCCTACAAGAGCTGAAACAACAGACGTTGCCAACGCAATTTATGATGGCACAACTGCTATAATGTTGTCAGGCGAATCTGCTTCTGGTAAATACCCAGTAGAAGCAGTAAAAACAATGGCAAGTATCGCATCAGCTTCTGAAAAGGCTATCAATTATGAAAAACGTTTTTCAAAATCAAATATCTCTACTATGAGAGATGCAATATCTTACTCTGCTTGTTCAACAGCATTTGCACTAAAAGCAAAAGCTATCTTGTGTTTTTCTCACCAAGGCAATTCTGCAAGAGCAATATCTAGTTACAGACCAAACTGCAAAATATTAGTTTTGACAACAGAAGAAGAAGTAAGACACAAACTATCTTTCTGTTGGGGTGCAACAAGTGTTGTTTGTCCACCTATTGACAATACTGACGATATGATTGCAAAAGCCAACGATATTGCAAAACAATTAAAAATTGCAAAACCTGGCGACACAGTTATTATCACATCAGGTATCCCAGTAAACGCTATGGGCAAAACAAACTTAATCAAAATTCACACTATCGAATAATAATATAAAAGCCTACTAATTTGAGTAGGTCTTATTTTTAACTATTTAAACAAATATATAAATTCAAATAAAAAATGGATAGGTTCTTCTATCCATTTTATTTTTTAATAATTACAATTTTTTGGTGTACGTGGGAAGATTTGAACATCTCTAATATTGCTAACGCCTGTAACGTACATTAAGAATCTTTCGAAACCAAGACCAAAACCACTGTGAACTACACTGCCAAATTTACGCAAGTTTAAATACCACCAGTAATCTTCTTCTTTAAGTCCACGAACTGCCATTTGTTCTTTTAAAACTTCTAGTCTTTCTTCTCTTTGAGAGCCGCCTACCATTTCGCCAACGCCAGGTACAAGTAAGTCGCACGCAGCAACTGTTTTGCCGTCGTCGTTCAATCTCATATAGAAAGCTTTGATTTCTTTTGGATAATCAGTTACAAAAACTGGTTTTTTATAAATTTGTTCTGTTAAGAATCTTTCGTGTTCACTTTGCATATCACAGCCCCAATATGCTTTAAACTCAAACTTGTCGTTGTGTTTTTCAAGCTGTGCGATTGCATCTGTATAAGTTACTCTTACAAACTCACTTGTTGCTACGTGATTAAGCCTGTCAAGCAAGCCTTTATCTACAAAGTTATTAAAGAACTCTAACTCTGTTTTGCAAGTGTTAAGCAAATGATTAATTAAGTACTTAACCATTTCTTCAATTAAGTCCATATTGTCGCCAAGGTCATTAAATGCTACTTCTGGTTCTATCATCCAAAACTCACTTGCATGTCTTGCAGTGTTGCTGTTTTCTGAACGGAATGTTGGTCCAAAAGTATAAATTTTAGAAAATGCAAGTGCAAGTGCTTCACCTTCTAATTGACCTGTTGGTGTTAAGAAAACGTTTTTACCAAAGAAGTCGTTTTCTGGTGTTGCATTTTGCATTTCTTTTTTGTCATAGAAGTTGTGAGTTGTTACTCTAAATACATCACTACCACCCTCACAGTCTGCACCTGTAATAATTGGTGTATGGGTATAAACAAAACCTCTTTCGTTAAAGAATTTGTGTATAGCAAAACTTGTTTCGCTACGTACTCTAAACACTGCATTGAACAAGTTTGTTCTTGGACGCAAATATGCGATTTCTCTCAAAAACTCAATAGAGTGTCTTTTCTTTTGCAAAGGATATTCACTGTCTGTTGCATTGATAATATCTACCCTGTCTGCTTTGATTTCAAATGGTTGTTGGTTTTCTGGTGTTACTATAAGTGTACCTTGACAAACCATACTGCTACCAGCGTTTAGTTTTGAGATTTCTTCATAGTTAGGGCAATTTTCCTTAGTAAAAACTACTTGTACACCTTTAAAAGCTGTACCGTCGTTTAGGTCAATAAAGCCAAACTCTTTAACATCTCTAACACTTCTTACCCAGCCACCTACTGTTA
>JAZRTN010000083.1:0-5826 GCA_045652045.1 Clostridia bacterium | reverse complement strand
TCATAAAAAAATATATAAATACGAATTATTTTTTTAGTCAAACTAATCAACATCACTAATTAAAACCAGTTTTTTAAAACGGTTTCGTTATCATTAAAACATCACCAACTAAACCAAGAACACCCTATCCCATTTGCACTTCATTGCCAAATAACACATTAGCTGTTTATTTTAAACTTTAAGCATAGTCCCATAATATATATCATTTCACCTACCCAGCATCCAATATATATTGCTTTTAAAAAACATATACAATGTAGAGTATAAGTTTGTTGCAATAAACCAGATAACAATCTCCTACTTTTGGGCAATTTTGATTGTTTTTAAGGTAATTTTAGGCAAATTTCGGGCTTTTTTGAATAGTATTATGTATTATATTTGCATAGTATTATGCATCATACTATGCAAAAAATGGTGATTTTTAGCGATTTTACACCACTTTTCAGTAAATTTATGCGATTTTTATGTAAAATTTATGTCAATTGACATACAATACATTACACACAAAAAGTCGTATATTTTTTGTACAATTACACAACTCACTTAACGCCTACTCTATTACACTCAGAGATGCAAATTATATTAAATAAAACCATCTCCAAACACAACTTTATAATTTTCGCAAAGCAAAGGTTGTTTTTTCAAAACCTTGACAAAACACATTACCTACACATTAAAATTTATACTTATTAATTTTTTACATAAAAAAAGACTTATATTTATACAAAAATACAAGTCTTAATTTTACTATTTTTTTCTTGAAAAGATGCTTAAACATTTACCAACAATAGACACAATGCTTACACTTTTGTCTATTGCTAATTTTTTAAACATAGCTTTACCAAATACAGTTATAGCCGCAATCACAGCAGATACAACCGATGCAATAATTAAAGCTTTTGAACCTACAGCATCACCTATAAGCTTAACAGTAATTGCAGCACCTGCTGCACCACTTAAAATGCCACATATATCCCCTATTACGTCAGAACAAAACGAAGATACTTTGTCTGCATTTTTCACCATATTAAGGGCTTTTTTGCTACCCTTAACCTTTTTAGATGACATACTAATTAAAGGCTCAATTGGACACGCTGCAAATGCAACGCCAATCATATCAAACAATATGCTTACTGCAAGCAACACAATAATAACAACAAGCGACACTATTATACCCGCATCACTTAGCATTAATTCTGAAAAAATACTAAACATTAATGCAAGCGCAAGCGTTAGTATACCAACTTTTATTGGCCAAGAATATTTAAAAGGTTTTTTTGATTTAACAGAAACCTTCTTCTTATCCTTAATCTGCTCTTTATTGTCGTTTTCTTGAAGTAAGTTTTGGTTATTTTCTTCTAATTTTTCGTTCTTGGACGAAGGCGGATTTTCTTGATTTTGAATATTATTATCCATCTTTTATCCTTATAAAAAAAATATATACATACAATTAAGATAGCCCTATGAGTAAACCTTGCGGCATAGGTTCGGAAGGCTTTCCCCATTCGTAACTTGCCGTCGCCGAACAAGCAGTTTCCTTTTAATACGAACGGACCAAAGTATTACTACTCAGTCAACCGAATCGCCACTTAGACCACACTATAATCCCCAAAGGGCCAAACATAAGTTAACAGTCTAGAAGTTTTCCTTGGCAACATACATTATTCTTAGTCTTTTTTGCAGAACATGTTTCATAGCCAAATATCAATTAAAACTGGCCAGCTTTAATCAATAAGGCGCTAATCCGCAATATTCCACTCAAGACAGGCTACTCTGTACACAGTTTTTTGTTTCCCGCATAACAGGTTTAATCCTAATCCAGTAAAGGTTATTTTGATTGGCCTCTACCAAACTAAGCCTCCACGATAAGTGGCTAGTAAATCGTATGCCATTACGACCCTGCCACAAATCTTACCTCCCAGCACACACCCCGGTTTGGGCAACCAAAGCATGCACAAAGAGTTTCATCGATATGCCCGATAACGCTTGATAAATATCGTCTTCCAAATAATATACATTGACTAGAATACTGTATCTTAATCTATGTATATGCGTATTATAGCACAAATTATAACAAAATTCAATAGTTTTTGGACGATTTTACCAATTTGCGCATTTCTTTCAACGCTTTTTATAGATCGTTAAGGGCTTATTTTAGCCTATTTTAGAAGACTTTAAGAGCATTTTACATTTAACAAAAATAAATTTTTTTTATAAAATACAATAAAAAAACACCCTTAAAAAGGATGTTTTAATTGAATTTACGCATTAAGTTCTGCTAGTTGATCTTTGATAATTTGCTCAATTGTTTGGATAGCTTTGTCTAAATCAACCATAAGTTTTTCGCCTGATTTACGTATAGTTATTTCTACTTGGTTATTTTCAAGAGAACGTGGACTAACTACAACCCTGATTGGCATACCCATAAGTTCACTTTCTGCAAATTTTGCACCAGCAGAAATATCCCTATCGTCATATAAAACTTCTACACGGTTATTTTGTAGTTGCTTGTATAGATCGTTTGTAGTAGATAGCACTTTTTCATCATTAAGTCTTAATGGGCATAGCACAACTTGCCATGGAGCTATACTCATTGGGAAGATTATACCCTTATCATCACTCCACTCTTCTAGTACACTGCCAAGTGCTCTACCTACACCTATACCATAACAACCCATAATAGGATTGATTTCTGAGCCATCTTTGTCATGAACAGTCATACCCATAGTTTTGGTATATTTTGTACCTAATTGGAAGATATTTCCAATTTCAATACCTTTACTTAAAGTTAGATGTCCTTTACCACATTTTGGGCAAATCATACCTTCTTGAACATTTGCAAAATCACCATAAGTTGGGTTTTTAACATCTCTATTCATACTAAAACCTGTATAATGGTAACCTTGTTTATTAGCACCACATACAAGTCCGTCAACACCTCTTAAAGACTCATCAAAAACAACTGTTGTATTTTCATCAATTTTTAAGTCATATGGTCCAATAAAACCTGCCACCAAAGTATCACTATTTGTTAAGTCATTAGCAACAACTTCGGCTTGAATAACTTTGCTAAGTTTGATTTCGTTAACTTCTAAATCACCCCTAATAAAGGCAACAACTGATTTTTCTGTATTGCCTTTTACTGCGTAGCACACTGCCTTGCAGCTAAGTTCTGGACGAGTTTGTAAGAAAGAGCATACTTCTTCAATTGTTTTTTGATTAGGAGTTTCTACCATTGTTAATGGCTCTAATTTACCATTAATTTTCTCGTATACGGCTGTTGCAACTTCTTGGTTTGCCCTATAATCACACTTATCGCACAATACCAAATTGTCTTCGCCAGATGGAGTAAGCAACATAAATTCATCTGCAACTTTACCACCCATCATACCTGTATCACTTTGAACAGAGATGAAGTTTTTCATACCGATTCTACGGAAAATTTTGTTATAAGACTCAAAAACTTCTTTATAATATTGTTCTAGGTCTTGTTGAGTTGTGTGAAAAGAATAAGCATCTTTCATAGTAAACTCTCTAACTCTTATAAGACCTGCTCTTGGTCTTGGCTCATCACGAAATTTAGTTTGGATTTGATAAATCATCGCTGGCATTTGGTCATAACTTTTGATGATATTTCTTGCTGTATGAACAGCAGCTTCTTCGTGAGTCATACCCAATACCATATCGTGAGAGTTACGGTCTTTAAAACGAGCCATCTCATCACCTATTGAAGAGTATCTTCCACTTTCGTCCCATATTTCTCTTGGCATCACTACTGGGAAAAGCATCTCTTGCCCACCGATTTTATCCATTTCTTCACGGATAATATTTTCTATTTTTAACACGCTCTTTTTAGCTGGTGTAAGCAATGTATATATACCTGATGATACTTGCTTAATATAACCTGCTCTAAGCAACAAGATGTGGTTTTTTACAACCGCACTTGATGGAGCTTGTTTACTTCTTTCTCCCACTAATTTTGATAAATACATATTAATCCCCTTCGATTTCACTAATTATTTTGTCTAATTGTTCTTTTGCAGTGGTTATTGTGCCTTTTGTTTTGTCTACTGCTTCATAACAACTTTTTACAAGCATAACCCCTTCTTCAAAAAGCTTTGTGCCTTCTTCCAAAGGTACTTTGCCGTTTTCTAATTTATCAACAATTTCTTCTAATCTTTTTGCAGATTGTTCAAATGTCATATTTACACCTCAGTAATTTTTGATTTTACCTTACCATCAGCAAAGGCAATTTCTACTTCATCATTAATTTGCAAGTGCTTTTTACTTGTTAAAACTACGCCATCTTTATACGCTTGCGAATAGCCCTTCATCAAAATTTGTGCTGGATTTAAATTGTTAAGCGAATTAAGTTTTAAGTTTATGTCGTTAAGTTTTTCTTGATAAGGTTTTGTAGCAAGCATTTTTAGTTTACTTGCAAACAAAAGAGTTTTTGACTTACAGTCTTGACATTGTTGACTAATATAATCTTGCATATATTCGTAATTGCCAACAACATAGTCTAGTTTGTCTTGTATAAAGTTTTCAAAAGCAGAGAAAAGTCTTACCTTATCTCTTTTAACTTTATTAAACTCTGACATAATATCAACTGTTACAAGTTCTGCCGCAGCAGACGGAGTTGGAGCTCTAAGGTCTGCTACAAAGTCAATAATAGTATAATCAGTTTCGTGACCAACGGCAGATATCAAAGGCTTATTACAAGCAAAGACAGCCCTTGCCAGAGACTCTTCGTTAAATGGTTGAAGGTCTTCTATTGACCCACCACCACGGGCAACAATTATAACATCGACGTCTGTTTTGTCAAAATATTCAATACCATCAATGATAGTTTTTTCTGCACCCGCACCTTGAACTTTGGCAGGAAACAACACAATGTTGATTGCTGGATTTCTTCTAGTAGACACATTGATAATATCTTGTATAACAGCACCTGTTTGAGATGTTACTACACCTATTTTTTTGATATTTTCCGGTAAAGGTTTTTTGTGAACTTCATCAAAAAGCCCCTCACTAGAAAGTTTTTCTTTAAGCAACAAAAATTGTTGATATATAAGTCCTAACCCATACGGGACAATACTTGTCGCATAAAAGTTGAGTTTGCCACCTTTGGCATAATATTTCATAGAGCCAGTTAAAACAACCTGGTCTCCGTTTTTTACGTTAGAATATTTGTCTGCACCAAAGCAAATGCAAGACAGAATTGCATTGTCATCTTTTAATGAAAAGTAAGCATTACCCCTAACAATTGTAAACCCCGACACTTCACCATAAATTCTTATACCATGAAGCATTTCTTCTGCTTCAAAAATCTGGGTTACATATGTAGAAATTTCGCTTATACTTAAAGCTTTAAGTTCCATTTTAGCCCCTTATTTTACTATTTTTGCTAATACTCCATTTACAAATGACGGGCTTTTTTCGGTTGAATATTTCTTTGCAAGTTCAACAGCTTCGTTTATCGCTATACCTGGTGTTTCGTTAAGATACTTAATTTCAAACACGGCCAAAACTAAAACTGCTAAGTCTAGCTTATATACTCTATCAAGTTTATAAGAAACAAGGTTTTGAGAAACAACTTCTACCAAAGCATCATAGTTATCTACTACGCCTAGACAAAGAGTTTCTACAAACTTATAATCTTCACCTTCTCTATCCAACTCAAACGAATAAATTGCTTGGTTAAAGTCAATTTCTTTATTAAACATATACTGATAAATCAATTTAAAAGCGATATCTCTTGAACTTTTTCTACTCATAACTTACACCTTTTGTTTTTTGATTATACAAAAACCCCTTAAAGAAAAA
>JAZRTN010000082.1:0-5612 GCA_045652045.1 Clostridia bacterium | reverse complement strand
AAGATAAAAAAGCAAACTTAGTAAGCTTGCTTGATGGTTATTTTGGCGACCATGGTCACCACCTAAACGTTAACGTTTTAGATAGAGAAGTCTTACTAGATGCTATGGATCACCCAGAAAAATACCCACAATTAACAATTAGAGTATCAGGTTACGCAGTTAACTTCATTAAGCTTACAAGAGAGCAACAAATGGACGTTATCAGCAGAACTTTCCACACCAAATTTTAATAGGTAAAATATGAAAGGCTATATTCATTCATTAGAAAGTTTTGGCGCAGTTGACGGACCGGGTATTAGATATGTTGTATTTATGCAAGGTTGTCCAATGAGATGTTTGTATTGCCATAACCCAGACTCTTGGAAACTCAAAGACGGCACAAAAATGTCTGTAAAAGAACTTGTTAACAAAATCAAACCTTTTAAAAATTATATAAAAGATGGTGGCGTGACAATTTCTGGTGGCGAACCACTTTTGCAATCAAACTTTGTTTGCAAACTTATCAAAAAACTTCATTCACTACGAATACACGTAGCGATTGATACATCAGGTTGTATAGATTTAAATAAATCGCAAAAAGCTTTGCAAAGAGCAGACCTTGTATTGTTAGATGTAAAAGCTCTTGAAGACGAAATACACAAGCAAATTACATCTCACTCTAACAAAAACCCACGCCTAACACTTGATTTTTGCGAAAAAATAAATAAACCTGTTTGGATAAGACACGTGCTTTTGCCAGGTTATACACTGGACAATAATAAATTAAAAGACTTAGCTGTGTTTTTAAAAAATTACAAATGCGTTCAAAATATTGAATTACTACCTTTTCACAAAATGGGTGAGTATAAGTGGCAAACTCTTGGTTACAAATATGCTTTGTATGATACTCAATCACCAACACAAGACCAAGTAGCCCAAGCAAAAGAAATTTTCAAAAAACACAAATTGCCAATAAAATAATAAAAACACACCTGAATTTAGGTGTGTTTTTTTATTTGAAATATTAATTGCTTTTTATAAAACTCAAATCTTCAATTGCCTTGTCTAAATTAAAAAATCCATTGCCAACAGGGTAATATACGCAATATGCATTGTATGTTTTGTTATTAATACTTAAATCAAACTTTTGCTTTCTGCAAGTAGAAACGGTTATGTTTGTGTCAAGCACAATAGAAGAAACTTGATTGCCAAACATTATTACTTTGCCAGGGTTAATTAACTCTATTTCTTTAAGCAGTAGTCCCTTATATTGTTCAAATACGCTATCATCTAAATGTCTTGCATCTAACTGAGAACATTTTGCAAGGTTAGTTATATATACACCTTGTTTTCTTACTTCATCATACACCTTTTCACAAAATTCAGGTGTCCAGTCAACTGCCTTTTTTGATTGTATATCTAAGTTTAGTTCGCTGCTAAACAATCCACAAGCACTTAAAAACTTCCAAATCTGTTTTGTGCCTAGCCATTGATATCTAGGCCCTTGCCAAGTTTTTGCAGTTGCAATGTTTCTAGCTGTTGGGTTCATAAATACTAAACATATTTTTGGATTATTTGTTTGTCCGCCGCCATAAACTGAGTTTAGGGTAGGCTCACCATATTTTAGTTGTAGTTTGTCAAATTGTTGTATTAAAGTTTGCATATTTGTCCTTATTAAAAAACGCAAGAATATTTTCTTGCGCCAAGTGTTTATTATTATTTTATAAGTTCGGCATAAGTTTTTCTAGCATCGTTAAAACTATACCCTAAATCTTTTAATATGCTCATTGCTACTTCTGGTGGCATTACATAAAAAGCATTAGGAAAGTTTAGCATTTTTCTAATATTAATATGTATGTCTGTTTGTTTAAAATTGCCTTCGCTTTTATACTTGTTAAGCAACTCATCATTTTTTTGTTTAAGTGATGCAACGATTTGTTCTTTATCCATAATAACTCCTACTTTTATTATAACAAATTATTTAGATGTATTGCAAAGATTTTTGAGTGTTATTAGTTTTTATTTATTTTAAATTTGTGCTATATTATTAATAGGGAGAATATCTATGGGACAATTTGTAGATTATTGGGAAAATATTTATAAAGAGCGTTTTGATAAAGAAGTAGTGTTTGATACATGGCTTGATAAATATGCTCATATTATAGAACCTTGCAAAACACAAATTTTAGACCTTGGTTGTGGTCTTGGTAGCGATACTTTATACCTAACTTTAAAAGGCCATAGCGTTTTGTCTTGTGATTATTCAAAGACAGCTTTGAAAAAAATTGATAAGTATATTCCAAACAGCCAAACTATGCTTATGGATATGGAAGAAAAGTTTAAGTTTGAAGATAACAGCTTTGACGTTATTATAGCAGACCAAAGTTTGCATTACTTTGATGACGTAACAACAAAAGCACTTTTGCAAGAAATCAAAAGAGTTTTAAAGCCAAACGGCAACTTAATAGCAAGAGTAAACTCTACAAAAAGCTTACCAAACTTCTCAGGAGAACCAATTAAGTTAGAACAAAACTACTACTTTGTAGAAGGTTGCAACAGAAGATTCTTTAATAAAGAAGATGTCCAAAAATACTTTTCTATATTAGGTGAGCCTGTCGTAGTAGAAACAAGTGTCACTCGCTATGACAAGCCAAGACAAACATTAGAAATAGCAGTAACCAACAAAAAATAATAATAAACGTTAACAAACTAGCTTTATAGCTAGTTTTTTTTGTTGTTCAAAGCGTTTTTAATTTTACTAAAAAAAATGTATGTGATATAATTGATGCATTGGTTGGCAATATTATAAACAAGTATTTTATATAAAACTACTCAAAAGTTTTAGTCAAAATATACAATAATTTATAGTATTAATATCAAATAAACATAAAACGGAGACTTAATATGGAAAACAATTATACACAAGTAGATGACCTACAAAAACTAGATGAGCTTATAGCGAAAGTACGTGCAGCTCAACAACAATTTGCAACTTATACGCAAGAACAAGTTGACTATATCTTCAAAAAAGCTGCCCTTGCAGCAAACAATCACCGTATACCATTGGCAAAATTAGCCGTTGAAGAAACTGGTATGGGTATAGTAGAAGATAAAGTTATAAAAAACCATTATGCATCAGAATATATCTATAACGCATACAAAGATATCAAAACCTGTGGCGTTCTTAGTGAAGATAAAGCATATGGCACAAAAGTTATGGCAGAGCCAATAGGTCTAGTTGCGGCAGTAATACCAACAACCAACCCAACATCAACAGCAATATTTAAAGTACTTATTTCTTTAAAAACTCGTAATGGTATTATTATAAGCCCACACCCAAGAGCAAAGAAAGCTACAATTGAAGCTGCAAAAATAGTTTTACAAGCAGCAGTAGAAGCAGGTGCTCCAAAAGATATAGTAGGTTGGATAGATGTTCCTAGTCTAGAACTAACTAACCACATAATGAAACAAGCAGACATTATACTTGCAACAGGTGGCCCTGGTATGGTAAAAGCAGCATACTCATCAGGCAAACCAGCCCTAGGCGTAGGTGCAGGTAATGTACCAGCTGTTATTGATGATAGCGCAGATGTAGTGCTTGCGGTTAACTCAGTTATCCACTCAAAAACTTTTGATAATGGTATGATTTGTGCTTCTGAGCAATCAGTTATTATTTTAGACAGCGTATATGACAAAGCAAGACAAGAGTTTTTAGATAGGGGCTGCTATATACTTAATAGTGACGAAATTGACAAAGTAAGAAACACTATAATTATAGATGGTGCGCTAAATGCTAAAATCGTAGGTCAATCAGCATACAATATAGCTAAACTTTCTGGGGTAGATATTCCAGAGAATACAAAAGTCTTAATAGGCGAAGTTTCTTCAACAGAAATGACCGAAGCCTTTGCCCACGAAAAACTTTCACCAGTTTTAGCAATGTATAGAGCAAAAGACTTTAATGATGCTTGCAATAAAGCTGCAAGCTTAGTAGAGGGCGGCGGACTTGGCCATACAGCATCAATCTTTATCAATACTCAAACTCAACAAGATAAACTAAATCAATACGCAAGCAAAATGAAAACTTGTCGTATAGTTGTTAATATGCCATCAGCCCAAGGTGGTATAGGTGATATATACAACTTCAAACTAGCTCCATCACTAACATTAGGTTGTGGTTCTTGGGGTGGAAACAGCACTTCTGAAAACGTTGGTATAAAACACCTTATCAACACAAAAATCGTAGCCGAAAGGAGAGAAAATATGCTTTGGTTTAGAGCGCCAGAAAAGGTTTACCTTAAAAAAGGTTGTTTGCCAGTAGCACTTGACGAACTTAAAACCGTTATGAACAAAAAAAGAGCATTTGTAGTAACAGATAGTTTCTTATATAATAACGGCCACACAAAACCTATCACAAACAAACTTGAAGAAATGGGCATTGAGCATACAACATTTTTTGATGTAGAGCCAGACCCAACACTAGCATGTGCAAAAGCCGGAGCAGAGCGCATGAAGATGTTCAACCCAGACTGTATCATAGCGGTTGGTGGTGGTTCAGCAATGGACGCAGCAAAAATTATGTGGGTATTATATGAACACCCAGAAGTAGACTTTATGGATATGGCTATGAGATTTATGGACATTAGAAAAAGAGTTTACACTTTCCCAAAAATGGGCGAAAAAGCTTATTTTATCGCAATCCCAACATCAGCAGGTACAGGTAGCGAAGTAACACCTTTTGCAGTAATAACAGACGAACAAACAGGTGTAAAATATCCACTTGCTGACTACGAACTAATGCCAAAAATGGCAATTGTTGATACAGACTTCCACATGACAGCGCCAAAAGGCCTTACAGCAGCATCAGGTATAGACGCTGTAACCCACGCATTAGAAGCATATGCATCAATGATGGCAACAGATTATACAGATGGCCTTGCTCTTCAATCATTAAAAGTTATATTCAAATATCTACCACAAGCATACGAAAACGGTCAAAATGATGTAGTAGCTCGTGAAAAAATGGCAAACGCAGCAACAATGGCAGGTATGGCATTTGCAAATGCGTTCCTAGGAGTATGCCACTCTATGGCACATAAACTAGGTTCATTCCACCACCTACCACACGGTGTAGCAAATGCGCTTATGATAAACGAAGTTATCAAGTTTAACTCTGAGAATGTTCCATCAAAGATGGGTACTTTCCCACAATATGCTTATCCACATACACTTAGCCGTTATGCAGAAGTAGCAGACTACTTAGGTCTTGGTGGCAAAGATGACAAACAAAAAGTCGACAACCTAATCAAAGCAATCGACGAATTAAAAGCAAAAATTGGTATCAAACCAACAATTAAAGACTATGTTTCAGACGAACAAGACTTCTTAAATAGACTTGACGAAATGGTAGAACAAGCATTTGATGACCAATGTACAGGTGCCAACCCAAGATATCCACTACTTAGCGAAATCAAACAAATGTATTTAAATGCTTACTATGGTAAATAAAAAATAAAGAGTTGAGAAAATATCTCAACTCTTTTTTTAATTTTATTAATTATTATTAGAATTATTTATTAAAGTCCTCGTCCATTTTGCTTTTTTGAGCATCTATTTGACCAAGGTATTTACCT
>JAZRTN010000081.1:0-2383 GCA_045652045.1 Clostridia bacterium | reverse complement strand
GAAAGAATTGATGTTCTATCCAAAGCATCTTCAAGTTGAAGTTTGTTTACAGTAACATCTGTTGTAAAGTCTTTTGGTAAGATTTGTTGATAGTTAATAAAGTCACCATCAAATAGTCTTGTGATGATTTTTGTATCGTTTAGGTCAACCATCATAAAGTTCTTTTGAACATAAACATTTATTTCGTCATCAACATCTTCGATAAGACCAGCTATTTCTTTTAAACTTCTTGCAGGCACAATTATATTTGTTTTTGCAGTTGTTTTAGAAATAGGCTTTTTGATTAATGCAAGGCGATAACCGTCGATTGCTACGGCTGTTACATAATCATCTTCAATTTCAAATAGACAACCTTTAAGTATTGGTCTACTATCATCAAGAGCTACTGCAAAGATAGTTTTGTTTATTAATGCTCTTAGGTTCTTTTGAGAGATTGTAAAATATTCGCCATCTTCGATAATTTTTAAATTTGGGAATTCAAGCGAATTTAGACATTGCAAATAACTTTCACTATCTGTATAACAGATTTTTAGTTGGTTTCTTTGTTCGTCTAAAATAAGCTCTATTTGTTCGTTAGATAGTTTTTTAACAAACTCACTAAAAAACTTACCAGGTACTACTATTTCGCCTTCGTCTTTAACTTGGGCTTTGATAGTTTTTTCGATGCCAAGCTCTAAGTCTGTTGCTGACAATATTAGTTTATCATCTTCGGCTGTTAGTTTGATACCTTCTAGTATTGGGTTAGTTGTTTTGTTAGAAATGGCTTTGATTACTTTAAGTGTTGCAGCTCCCAATGCTGCGCCGTCGCAAACTACTTGCATTGTTTATACCTCTTTTTTATTTAATATTATTTATGGTTATAGGTTGTGTGAAAATGTGCACAACTTAATTTTACACAATATATTGTATCACAACCCTTACAAAAAGTGTAATATTTTGTGGTTTTTTGAAAAACCTTTTTGTTGATAAGTTGTGTGCATCTTGTTAATTGTTATCCACAATTGCACAAAGTTATCAACTTTTGTCACTTTTTATCATAGCGATTAGGTCGCTGATTGTTATTTTTAAATTGTTGTTTGTTTTGATATTATTAGCTATTTTGTCACGAGCATGTATGATTGTTGTATGGTCTCTACCACCAAACAAGTCACCGATTGATTTAAGTGGGATATCGTTGATTAGTTCGGTTATAAGATAGATACATGTTTGTCTTGGGTCAACAATTTCTTTATTTTTCTTTTTACCGATTAGGTCTGTTTTTTGTACATTGTAGTATTTACATACTGTATCCATAATACGTTCAACAGTTATTTTTTCACGGTTTAGGTCGATTGTTTCTTTTAAAGTTTCTTCTGCGTCTTCAATAGTTGCACTTGGTTTTTCTAAAAGTTTTGCATGGAAGAATGTTCCTCTTAATGCTCCTTCTAGTTCTCTTATGTTTGTGTCAACTTTGTCTGCTATAAACTCTAATACATCTTTTTCTACACTGTAACCTTCAAGCTGAGTTTTCTTTTGAAGAATTGCTAGTCTTGTTTCAAAGTCTGGTTGTTGTATATCTTGTATTAAACCACTAGCAAAACGACTACGAAGTCTTTCTTCCAAAGTTTCGATATCTCTTGGGTGACGGTCAGAACAGATAACTATTTGTTTATCTTTTTGGTAAAGGTCGTTAAATGTATGGAAGAACTCTTCTTGTGTTGCTGTCTTTTTAGAGATAAATTGTATATCGTCTACCATCAATACGTCTGCATTACGATATTTACCACGGAATAGTTGTGTACTGTTGTCTTTGTTTGAACGAAGTGATTCAATATAGTCGTTTGTAAACTTATCACATGTTACATAGATAACATTTAGTTTTGGGTTGTTTTGTTTAATGTAGTTACCTATTGAGTGTAATAGGTGAGTTTTACCAAGACCAACGCCACCGTATATAAATAGTGGGTTATATTTATGTCCTGGATCTTCGGCTATACTTCTTGCTGCTGCATATACAAACTGGTTACTTTTACCTACAACAAAGTTGTTGAAAGTATATTTTTCGTTAAAGATGGTTTTTTGTTCTACTACTGGCTCTTCTTGTATTGTAGAAGGTTTTTCTTTGTTTTTTACAAAGTCTTCTTTTTCGGTTGGGTCTAGTATTACAAAATCATTAACTATATCAAAGTTGTTTGTTATTGCTTTAAATAATTTTTCTTTATGAAGTTTTAAGATTTGGTTTTTTGCGTTGGTTGTATTTGCTAACAAAATAAGTTTGTCATCTTCTATTTTTAACGGCTCTAAGTTTTTAATCCATAGGTCAAAACTTACAGCTGTTACTTCGCTTTCCATTTCTTTTAGGACTTCATTCCATTTGTCTTTATACTCTTGCATATAAATTCCC
>JAZRTN010000080.1:0-1600 GCA_045652045.1 Clostridia bacterium | reverse complement strand
GGGATTTCGTTGATATATTTGAAACCATTGTTCATTTGGCCACCACCTTCTTGACCAGGGTTATTGAAGATAGAGTAAGAATATTGCATATTCATATTACCTTTCAACCATTTTTTAGCTTGGTGGTCAACATTAACACGTGCTTGGAAACGGTTATAGTCAGAACCGATATAGTAACCTTGATCTTTCAAATAACCGAAAGAAGTATAGTATGTAGTTTTTTCTGAACCACCGCTAATACGGAGAGTAGCTTCAACTTTTTGACCATTACGGAAAAGAGCATCTTCCCATTCGTTAGAGATATTTTCGTAACCAGGAAGACGATCAGCTGCAGTAACTTGAACATTACCATAAGCGTCAACAAGAGTATTTCCTGGTATGCCCCAAATGTTATAAGCAGCAGGAAGACCAGCAGAAGAATACAAACTGTTTGAAGCAATTTTAGCTGCTTGTTCATCTGTACGACCACCAATACGAGCTTGGTTATACAAACTTAACCATGCGTATTTGATGTATTCTTCTGGAGATTTGATTGATTTGTACATAGGAATAAGGCGCATATTACCACCATATTTTACGTCAATATCAATTTTACCAGATTCGCCAGAAGTACCTTTTTTAGTAGTAATCAAGATAACACCATTAGCACCACGTGAACCGTAAAGAGAAGTTGCAGTAGCATCTTTCAAAACAGTAGTAGAAGCGATATCGGCAGGGTCGATAGCAGACACGTCACCATCGTAAGGGATACCGTCGACAACATACAATGGTTTTGAATCAGCATTGATAGAACCAATACCACGTACACGAATAGTTGCATTAGTACCAGGTTGACCTGTTGTAGAAACAACTTGAACACCAGCGATCTCACCAGCAAGAGCTTTAGAAACTTCAGATGGGTTCTTTTTCTCGAGAGTTTCACCTTTCACCACAGTAGCAGAACCTGCGAAAGCTTTTTTAGTTGAAGTACCATAAGCAACAACCATGACTTCATCAAGAACCTCAGCATCAGTAGTCAAACGAACTACCATACCATCCTTAGCCACTTGTTCGACTGTAGTATAACCCACATAAGAAATAATAAGATGAGTTGTACCATCAGGAAGAGTAATAGTAAAATTACCATCGAAATCGGAAATTGTACCTACTGTTTCCGCTCCTTTCACTTGGATAGAGGCACCGATTGCAGGTTCGTTATTTTCGTCGATAACGCGACCCGAAACAGTTTTTCCCTGTCCAAATACGACACCAATACAAAGTACCAATGCCGAGAACAAAAGAATTAACTTTCTCATAAAGATTTTTTTTAGTTATAAATAATGTTAATAATTAGTTTTCGATAACATTTTGCACACGAAAACGAGTGTGCAGTACGGCACACAAATTCAGATAGCAAAATTACATATTTATCTGCAAATATACAAACAAAAACATAATCTTTTTTACGCCTTTAGTTATTATTCTTTTTTTTGAGATAAAATTACAGTTACCTACTTTTAATTTGAAACTAAAAATAGCAATAAAAAAGATAACTGAATATCAATATATTAAACAATTATATTGCCAAAAATAATAAAAAACAATGCACTTTTTCCAAAAT
>JAZRTN010000079.1:0-4411 GCA_045652045.1 Clostridia bacterium | reverse complement strand
TATTTTTGTACAATTTTTATCTTTCAACACTACATTTATATGTATTTTTACTAAAAAAATTATAAAATAAATATATTTTAAAAAAGAACTCTTCAAATTTTGTTTATTATATGTTAAACTATAATTAGAGGAACAAAATGTTTAAGATAAATTCAAAATTAAAAAACACCATATTTAAAGATTTGCCAAAAGATAGTTCTAAACTAACAACAGCCTTAACAATATATGCTAGGCTTTGCCAAAATTTAGAATATTCTATGGACTACTTTGCTGACCCAGAGTCTCATATTGATTGGTATAGCAATCCTGCAAACATTGCAAAAATTGACGGCAAAACTAACAAGCAAGTTGTTTGTTATACATTTAATGCAATTTATTCTCAACTACTTGTTGACGCTGGCGTTTGCTCTGAAAGTCAATTTCCAAGCGAAAAATTTATTAGAAATGGTAAGTTTAAAACTGGTCACGAATCTTTGGCTTTTGAAATTGATGGTACAGGTTATGATGTTGATGCTTCATATGGAATAATTAATAACTGCGACTTAACTTTATCTAAATATGGCACTCCTACTTTTGATGGTTGGATTGTACTACCAGAAAAAGTTGATCAACCAGAAGCGGCCGAAGCTGAATTTATGAAGGCAAAAGATGAAGTATCAAGAAGCAATATGGAGTTTGATAGATTTGTAAAAAGTTATATCTTTTCTAGGGGCAAAAGCTATGTACAAATGCCTTTACAAGAAAGATTTGACTTGTTTTTAGAATATCTTCAAAATACTCCACCTTATTCTGTTCAATCACTTAACTACATAATTAAACTAAAACATTTATTATTTACAAGTGATGAGTTAGGTAAGACATCTATGATACAAAATGTAGAATTGGCTTTTGTTAAAGATGCAACAACAAAACAATTAAAAACTATGGTTTTATATAATCCTAAGGGTTACGTAGATGACCCTGGTTTTGAAAACTTTGATAGTTTGCAAATATACGAGTACAACTTGGTAAATCAAACTCTTAACTATCCTGTATCGATTGAAGAACTTAATGAAAAAATCCAAGCAAACGAATATTCTGACCAACTCGATTATCGTGCAAAACTTTTACTTATTGCACCAGGCACACCATTTGTTTCACCTATGCCACCATCTGGCCAAAAGCTTGAATTTGACGAAAACAGGCAACCAATTAATGTTGATCATTATGAAAGAACCGAAAAACTCACTGGCAAACGATATGTCTGTGATAAAGACGGCAATCCTTTAAACAATCCAGTTCAAACCACACGAACTCAAAACCCTACCAACCAACAGGAGCAATAATATGGCAACAATACAAGATTTAAGGAAAATTTGTGAAAATAAATTAGAACACGCAAAGTTAACTAACAACTCTAAAAAAGTTGAGACCTTTGAAAACATAAATAATATATTAAGTTTTGACGATGCTTTTAACAAACTTCAAGTAGAAGTGGCTTTTAATATATTGCTAGATTTGGGTTTTACAAAAGCACAAACAAAAAAAATATATGCTGATTTAATTTCAGAATAAAAGAGCAAAAACTTGCTCTTCTTTTATTTTTTTATTATTAACAATATCAAATATATTTATAAAACACTTTAAATACGCTTTAATATCCAAAAAATTAGCCTTACTCTCAACAAAAATGTTGACAAAACAAACCCTTTGATATATACTAACATAGCATTTGAATAAATGTATGTACCACTAGCTCAGCTGGATAGAGCGTTGGTCTACGGAACCAAAGGTCAGGGGTTCGAATCCCTTGTGGTACACCAAAAAAATCTCGCAAAATTATTTGCGAGTTTTTTTATTTTCTTATTTATCTCTATTTCTTTGGAAGCCTATTTATCAATCTTTTATGTAAACAATTTGTCAAAATTATTCGTTTTTTTCAAAAAATATTTTTTATATTTGTTGATTTTATTACAAGTTATGTAATATAATTTTTGCATAAAGGATATAAAAATATGAAAAAATTAAAAACATTTATAATGTTACTATCAGTTATACTTATAATTACAATATTCACAGCCTGTTCACAACAACGAAATCCAGAGCACACACACTCTTTTGCAAAACTTTCGGGCAGTGAATCAGTTGATTTTTGCGCTGGTTGCAGTGGATATTTAGTAAAAGGCACAGCAAGTCCATACTTGAAAACTGGCGAATTTGCTCAAACCCTAGAAAAAGTTTTGTTAGATGAGAATGTTCAACCAATCAACGGAAAAATGAACTTTATTATTTCTGGATCAGTCGATTATGACGCGACAATCACAGGGGCTGCTGGGGGATCTATTGATTTGGCAAAAGGATCTTCCACAGAGGTATATTTTGTAGGGTTAGGGAAAAACCCTGAAATAACACTTGTAACAGGAGATACTGAAACCGCTGACACTGCAGTTTTTAGAACCAAATTCCATAACAACACTATTGCTACCCCTGCCGTTGGAAAGATAAGCATGGTCGGATTAAAAATTAACGACACTAGAAACACATCAAGCAATCATTATACTCTTACGAATACAGAATTTATTTGTGGAGAGTTGTATCTTGAAAATTGTGTTTTTACAAACTGCATTCAGTTTAACCGTGGCACAAAAGCAACTATTAAAAATTGTTTGTTTGACTTTAATATTTCAAGCAGATATTCTATTTGGGCAGGATATGCTGGTGGAGATGGTGGTGTAAATTTAGATTTTGTTGAAACTTTTGTTATAGAAGGATGCACATTTAACAACACCACAAGAGGAATTAAGGTTGTAACATCTGGAGCGAATATTACAATTGAGGGCAATACTTTTATAGGCTTAACCGAAAAGCCAGGTATTGTACTAGACAGTCTAAATGTATCAGTTAATACTGTGTTATTAAAGAATAATAAATTTACAAACTGTGCAAAGGGCGATTGGAACTCTTCTACAAACCAAGATTATGACGAGCCTTATAGCGAAGAATTCTTTGAAGTTAACATTATATAAAATATTATTTTTAGCTTGTAATAATCAAAAAACACCTCCGTTTTGTGAGGTGTTTTTTTTATATTATTGTTTTTCGAAATATGCAATACCAACTGAGTTTGGTCCTATATGTGTACCTATTGTTCCACCTAGAATATAGTCTGGCATTTTGTCAGTTTTGTCTTGCCAGATAGATTGGTTTTCTTGGATATATTTTTCCACCATAGTTCTTTCTGTGCCTGACCATAGCAAACCAAAAGGCATACTATAATCAATACTTGTCCAGTTTTTTGCTAATTCGTTAAGGTAAGAGAAACCTTTTTTTACACCCATTGCTTTGCCAATAACTTTAACTTCGCCATCTATCATGCCGACAACTGGTTTAATACCCATAAGAGCACCTGCAAATGCTGTAAATGCAGATATTCTGCCACCTTTTTTTAGGTATTCAAGAGTGTTTATCATTGCATAAACTTTAACCCTTGACTTATTGTTTTCTAGTAGGTCTACTATTTCTTTTGCTGTTTTGTTTTGCTTTGCAAGATTAAGAGCATATTGACCTAAAAGTCTCTCGCCTGCTGCTGCACTCATACTATCTACAACATATACTTTGCCTTTGAAGCTTTCTGCTGCTGATAGAGCTGCTTGATATGTGCCAGATATTTTTGAAGACAATGTTAATACAACAAGTTCTGAACCGTCTTTTGTTGCTTCTTTATAAGCCTCTTCCCATCTAAATTGATTGATTAGGCTTGTTTTTGGAAGTTCCTTTGATGCAATAAGTTTTTCGTAAAACTCTTTTGGCATTAAATCAACTCCATCTTGATATTGCTTGTCACCAAAAGTTACTTCGATAGGAAGCATTATTATTCCTAGTTTCTTTGCCTCTTCACTTCCTATGTCAGAAGCTGAGTCTATCATAATTTTTACTGCCATTATTTTTCTCCATTTTTTATTGATATTTTTTGTAAATTATCACTAATCAAAGCAAGGCTTTCGTATAACACTATACGATTTTGTTCACTAAGGCCTATGCTTGCTTCATCTAACACGCTGTCAATTTTTTTTGCAAGGCCTTGGGCTATCTCGCTCCCCTTAGCTGTTAATATAAGAGGACTTCTGTATCTTTTCTTTAAAGAACTTTCACAACTTATATAGCCGTTTGTTTCTAAACTTTCTATTGATCTAGAAATTGCTGCTTTATCTTCATCACACAACTCACACAACTCTTTTGATGTAAGAGCGTTGTCTTGTGCTTTATATAAATGATACAAGCAAGAAACATGTGGGCTTTTTAAATTATGCCCTTTCATATATTCGGTTTTAATTCTTCTAATACTTCTACTTATTTTTGATATCAAAACAGTAAAAGTCTCAAACCTATCTTTCATTTTTTCCTCTCTAAAATTTGTTAACATTCCTACTAT
>JAZRTN010000078.1:0-3292 GCA_045652045.1 Clostridia bacterium | reverse complement strand
GTGGTGGTGCTGGTATGGTATTAACACCACAACCTATATATGACGCTTTACAAAGTGTCTTAACACCTGATTCTTATGTTGTTTATATGTCACCAAAAGGCACAGTTCTCAACCAAGAAAAAGTAGTGTCTATGTCAAAAGAAATAAAACATTTAGTAATAATATGTGGACATTACGAGGGTATGGACGAACGTATTATTGAGCTTTGTGTCAACGAACAAATAAGCATAGGTGACTACGTGTTAACAGGTGGCGAACTACCAGCAATGGTGTTGGTAGATTCTATAAGTAGATATGTAGAAGGCGTATTACATAACCAATCTAGCACAGATGATGAGAGTTTTTCTGATGGGTTATTAGAATATCCACAATATACACGCCCACAAGAGTTTATGGGATTAAGAGTTCCAGATGTTTTGCTTAGTGGGAACCACGCCCAAATAGAAAAGTGGAAAAACGAACAAAAACTTATCCAAACAAAAAAATATCGTCCAGACCTACTTGATAAAAACAAAAAATAATTAACGGAGGCAAAATATGGTAATACAATGGTTCCCAGGGCACATGACAAAGGCCCTAAGATCAATAGAAAAAGAATTAAAAGTCGTAGATGTAGTAATTTACGCCTTAGATAGTCGCGCGCCATATTCATGCCAAAACCCAAAACTAAACAAAGTAATCGGTGACAAAAAAATCATATACGTCCTAAACAAAAGCGACCTAGTTGACGAAAATCAACTAAAAGTTTGGCTTAAATACTTTACAACAGACAATTCTGTCGCAGTAAGTCTTAACTCAACAGTGTCTAACAGTGGTAAAGTTATAGTTAACTTAATCAAAAAAATAATGCAACCAAAAGTTGACGCCTACAAAGCAAAAAATATCAACAAAGTAATCAGGGCTATGGTAGTGGGTGTGCCTAATAGTGGTAAGAGTACATTAGTAAACAACCTTTGTGGCAAAGCAAGGGCAATGACAGGTAATCGCCCAGGCGTAACAAAAGGTAAACAATGGTTAACAATTGAGAGTGGTATAGAAGTTTTAGATATGCCAGGTACACTATGGCCAAGCTTTGATGATGATAATGTAGCAAAAAACCTTGCTTATATAGGCAGTATCAAAGATGATGTATTAGATATAAACGACTTAGCATTTAACTTAATAGCTGATTTTAGACAAACCCAACATAAAGCTCTATGTCAAAGATATTCAATTGAAATACAAGACCAAGACGAAACAATAGATATTTTTGAAAAAATTTGTTTTGC
Source organism: Clostridia bacterium (assembly GCA_045652045.1). Classification (GTDB taxonomy): domain Bacteria; phylum Bacillota; class Clostridia; order Christensenellales; family UBA1242; genus CAKVLS01. The sequence goes on along the minus strand of JAZRTN010000078.1, from coordinate 2,024 downwards.
AAGAAAGTGTGTCCTAAAAGGTAACGAACCAGATTGGGATAGATGCGCAAGGCTTATAATAGATGATTTTAGAAAAGGTAAATTTGGTAAAATAATTTTAGATGACTACAAAAGATATGTTTGAGTATGAAAATAAATATAAACACTTAGGCAAAATAGCTGGGGTGGACGAAGCGGGTAGAGGCCCACTTGCAGGTCCGGTAGTTTGTGCCTGCGTAGTTATGCCACTTGATGAAGACAAAATTATTGATGGTATTAACGATAGCAAAAAACTTACCGAAAAAAAGCGTAACGAACTATACGACAAAATTATAAATACAGCAATCTCTTATAGTATCGTACAAGTAGACAAAGATACTATTGATGATATTAATATTTTAAACGCAACCAAACAAGGTATGAAAATGGCCATAAAAAACTTAAATAATGAGCCATACATAGTTTTGATTGACGCAGTCAAACTTGATATAGACCAAAAACAAGAAAGCATAATCAAGGGTGATGCTAAGAGCTATAACATAGCAGCAGCAAGCATACTTGCCAAAGTTTATCGTGATAGATTAATGTTAGATTATGCAAAACAATACCCACAGTACGGTTTCGAAAAGCACAAAGGATATGGCACAAAATATCACATAGACGCATTGAAACAAAACGGCGCTTGTCCTATACATAGGCGTACTTTCATAAAAAACTTTATAGGTGAATAATGCAAAATAAACGCACAGGAAATATCGGCGAAGCCCTTGCAGTCAAATATCTAAAAGAGCAAGGCTATAAAGATATTCAAACCAATGTAAAAAACAAACTTGGTGAAATTGATATCATAGCTAAACTTGAAGATATTATTGTCTTTGTAGAAGTAAAAACTAGAACTTCTTACAAAGTAGAACAACCAAAGCAAGCAGTTAACAAAACAAAGCAAAACAAAATACGACTTGTCGCAACTGCATATTTAAAGTACAAAGGGCTTTTAGATAACGTTAGTGTAAGATTTGACGTTATCGAAATTTTAGGTAATAGCCAAGATTATACAGTTAACCATATACAAAATGCTTTTTAAATGTTGACAAAAATATAAAAATGATTAAACTATTACTAACTTAATATTTGTGATGAGTGATACCCAGTAGCAATTGTTATTTGATTTAGAGAGAAGCCGTAAGGTGCAAGGCTTTGAGAGGGCAATATGTGAATTACAATATCATGAGCAAAAAGGTTTTTTTGTCTTAACCTAGTTATTAAAGACAAACTGAGGTTTGAAATTATTTCAAATAAATTAAGGTGGTACCACGAAAGCACACTTCGTCCTTAAAAAAATAAGGATTGAGTGTGCTTCTTTTTTTTACAAAAGATAATCAAGGACAATTATGGAACAAAAACTTTACCTTAAATTTCCAACTATACAAGATAAGTCAGAGTGGATAGAGTATTATACCGAATTTAAGGCGTCAAACCCTGATACAAACCCTTTAAACTTTGATCTTGATAAAGATTATGAAGAGTGGCTTGTCGACCGAACTAACGAAAGCAAAGGTCTAAATTTGAAAGATGGAAGAGTGCCATCTACAATTTATTTTTTTATGCTAGACGATAAAATTATAGGACACGTAAGCATTAGACATAATTTAGAACACGAAATGTTAAGAACTATGGGTGGTCACGTAGGTGACGGTATAAGACCAAGCTACCGTAACCAAGGTTACGGAACAAAATTATTACAAATGACTTTACCTAAATGTAAAGAACTAGGCTTAAATGAAATTATGATAACTTGCAAAAAAGAAAATGTAGCAAGTGAAAAATGTATAAGAAAAAATGGGGCTCAATTCCAAGATGAAATTGTGTATGATGGCATACCATTTTTAAGATTTAAAATATTTTTATAGGAGAAACAACATGAACAAAGTAGACACACAATTATTTAGTACACTTAAAGAGCGTGGCCTGTTATACCAATGTACAGATGAGCAAGCTCTTAAACAAATGCTAGAAAGTGGTTCACCTATCACCCTATACGAAGG
>JAZRTN010000077.1:0-12243 GCA_045652045.1 Clostridia bacterium | reverse complement strand
AAGTTTTGGTAGTAGAAAACTTTTTTCAGAAGTTAACCTTAAATTTACTAAGGGTAACTGCTATGGTATTATTGGCGCAAATGGTGCAGGCAAATCTACCTTTTTAAAATTACTTGCAGGCGAACTAGAAACAACAAAGGGCGAAATTGTTATCGGCAAAAACGAGCGTATGTCAGTTTTGGAACAAAACCAAAACAAATATGACGAAGAAACCGTTTTGCGCACAGTATTGTTAGGACACAAACGCCTTATGCAAATATCAGACGAAAAAGACGCTCTTTATGCAAAGCCAGATTTTAGTGATGAAGACGGTATTAGAGCAGGCGAGTTAGAGCAAGAGTTTTTAGATTTAGGTGGCTGGGAAGCAGAAGGTAACGCAGAGACTTTGTTAAGTGATATTGGCGTTCCACAAGAGTTGTTCCATCAACAAATGAAAGACATTGACCCAAAAATCAAAGTCAAAGTACTTCTAGCGCAAGCATTGTTTGACAATCCAGACATTTTGATTTTGGACGAACCAACAAACAACCTTGACGTAAAAACAATCGCTTGGCTTGAAAACTTCCTTATAAATTTTGAAAATACAATCTTAACTGTATCTCACAACAGACACTTTTTAAATAAAGTTTGCACACACATCTGTGACGTTGACTTTGGCAAAATTAACATCTATTTTGGTAACTACGATTTCTGGTATGAAACTAGCCAATTAATTTTAAGACAACAAAAAGAAGCTAACAAAAAAATGGAAGCCCGTGCAAAAGAGTTGCAAGAGTTTATCGCAAGATTTAGCGCAAACGCTTCAAAAAGCAAACAAGCAACTAGCCGTAAAAGAGAGTTGGAAAAAATCACTCTTGAAGATATTAAACCATCTTCTCGTAGATATCCATTTATCGACTTTAAGTTTGAAAGACCTATCGGCAACGATATCTTAATGGTAGAAAACTTAACCAAAGAAGGCCTTTTTGAAAATATAAGTTTTAGCGTTAACAAAGATGATAAAATCGCATTTTTTAGCGACAACGCAAATGTAGTTAGTGCATTGTTTGATATATTAACAGGCAAAGACACTGATTACAAAGGTAAAGTGTCTTGGGGTAAAACTATAACTGTTGCCTATATGCCAAAAGAATACAACGACTTGTTTGATACTGACTTACCACTTACAGATTGGTTAGGTCAATATAGTAAAGAAAAAGACCAAACATATCTTAGAAGCTGGCTAGGAAGAATGTTGTTTAGCGGAGAAGAAGCTTTGAAAAAAGCAAGAGTGTTAAGTGGTGGCGAAAAAGTAAGATGTATGCTTTCTCGTGCAATGTTGATGCAAGGCAATGTCGTTATCTTAGACGAACCAACAAACCACCTTGACTTAGAAAGTATCACAGCTCTAAACAAAGGTATGACAAACTATAAAGGTGTAATGCTATTTAGTAGTGTGGACCAAGAGGTCGTTCAAACAACAGCAAACCGTATCATCAGAATTAACAACAAAAAAGAGTTTGATAAATACATTACTTATGACGAATATTTGGAGAAGCTTAACTACTAAGATTAAAAACAAGCAAAACTATTGCTTGTTTTTTTTATTATAAAAAAATGTCTTTTGGACAACAATGTTTTTAGTTTAACAAAAGTGTCTAGTTTAACATAAATACTACTATGGATATGTCAGGTCAAGATATTAATATGCTTGCAACCATCATTGCAAACAACTTATCAAACAATTATTCGTGCAAAGATTTGGCGACTATCAGGTCGCTCGTTGGGCAAATACATTGTTGTTTGGGAGTGATTTTGTCGCAAAACACTCAAAAAAACACTAAAAATTCGTTAAAAACACCCCAAAATTCGCATAAAAATTAGTTAGCACTTTACAAACAACACTTTTGATGTTATAATTACTCTACAAAATATAGTGGAGGTTTGTATGAAAAAGATTATTCCAATTATACTTGTTGTTGCTATTTTAGCAGGGTTAGGTTATTTCTTTATGGCTAACAAATTTGCTATGACAACCCTAATTAGTCAAGACAAAGCAAAAATTGCTAGCACTTATGATAGGGCAGTAAAAGGTCTTAACAACAAATCAGCTTACGAATATACTATCAAAACTCAAACTTACACCGGTGGCAAAACCTCAACAGTTTCTACTAAAAAGATAAAAATTATCTTTGCCAAAGACGACACTGTTAAAAAGATTTATGCAACTGTTACTACAAAAACAAACGAACTTGAAGTTTTTTACGAAGTTAAAGAAGGCGTAGCTACAACATATGTTACTTCTACTCCAAAAGGCAGTGAAACTTCTGAACGCACAAAATATATCAACTATACAGCTGATGATGTATTAGACACAGTTGTTGGAGCAAAACCTGTTTTAATGCAAGTAGGTGACAACCTAACAAAAACAACCCTTGAATCTCTACAAACTTATCAAAAAACTACAAAAACTGATCACAAAAAAACAAAGAGCAGCATTGTATTTAGTTTCAAACCTTTCTACATTGGTGCAAAACTAAAAAATACAACAACTATTTCAGATGTAAAAAATATATTTGAAGCAACAGTTTCTGTAACTGGTAAACTTAAAAACACTAGCCTAAGAGTTGGTTCAGACACAGAGTATACTAGAACAAGTACAGTTTTCAATGACTTTAACAAAGGCGTAAAAATTTACTGGAAAGGTTACAATCTATTTACTGATCCAGCCGTTGATGCTTAATAGTTTCAATATTTAATCCCAGGATGGCACAATATTCGTGCCATCTTTTTTGTCGTATTGGCATGGGTTTGTGATTATCAAAAAACAAAACTAGTGCAGGCTTTATTCCGTTATAGTCTGACACAATCTCATACTTTATCAAATGGTTGGTATTTATTAATTTTTTTATTTGTGCGTGATAGTTGTAATACATATTGTTAGTTTGTGAGATAGTGCGTTTTTTATTACTATATATAATTGACATATATATGTATGTGTAGGTATAATGGCCTTGAATAAGTATTTGTCAAAAAGGGGGTATTATGAAAAAATTAAAACTTTTTTCTTGGATATGTGTTGTGATGTTGATTATAACATCATTTGTGTTTGCAGGTTGTGGCAAAAAACCTAACAATCCTAATAATCCAAGTTCTTCTGATGGGGACAATTCTAATCCGCCACAAGTTCAAGAAGTAACTCTTAAAGATATGCGCATTATTTATGTTGTAAATGATAGGGGTTGTAGGGGTACAACAATTATACAGCTTCCAGACAAAAAGATTATGGTCATAAACCCCGAAGTTGATAGAAGTACCTTGCTGGAATACCTATATTTTTTAACAGACAAAGAAGTAATTGATTACCTTATCGTTACAAATCAACATTATATGGGTGAAGTCGCAGAGGCATTGGGAACTATGATTGATGTAAAAAATTTCTATCGCCCAAATATAGCTATTAACTTTGATTATTGGGATACTACATATTCTGATTTGCTTGATTATGAAATAGAAGATATAAAACAAAACCTTAGCCCACAAGAAAAAAGTGGCTTAGATTGTCAAGGAAAAATAAGATATAATGACCAATATATATTAGCGTTAAATTTACTTAGTAAAACAAATGCTAATATTGTTCCTATAACCAACACAACAACTATTTCTGATAGTTATGTTAGTGGTGGCAATACTTACTCTTGGAACCTTAACTTTTATTTTGACCCAGTAATAAATCCAGAACTATATGGAGAAAGTTATTGGTATGACGGAGAATATTCTGCAACATTCGATTTTGTATATGGTGACTACAAAATAGGCTATTTTGGAGAACCTACTGACAATATGTTTAATAAGTTTATTGAGAGAGCAAATGGACAGTGTCAAAACTATGATTTGTTTATTGCTCACTACTCTAATACAGACTTATCTGGCTCTGCTACTTCTTCAAAAAATATGTTTCATAGTTGGGCAAATGCATTTAAGTCAGCAAAATTATGTGAACTTATATTTAATAAAGATAATATCCAATATAATAGATTTATGATATCTACTAGTACTCTTTCAAACTTTGATTTTTACTTGCCAAATTTTTGGAAAGGTAAAACGGGGAGTTATGAACCAACAATTCTGTTAGAAAATGCCCTATATGCTTCTAGGATTGCGCAGGGAGGCCAAAGAATACCTTGTATTAAGCTCAACAAAGATGGAAGTTTTAGTGCTGTTACGGTTGAATGGATGGGTGAGCTTATAGATGAGAGCTATTTCAGAAGTTAAATTAATTAAAAACACCTTGATTTTTTGAGGTGTTTTTTTATTTTTATTCCTTTTATTTATTGCGACAACAAATTATTTGTGATAATATATAAATATAATTGGAGGATAATATGTTATCTGTTTTAGAAATTGTTTTGCTTTCTATTGTATGTGTAGAAAGCCTTATATTATTAGGACTTGTTGCAATTAAAGTTGCACACAAGCGTAGTCGTACAGGTGTAGTTGAAAAGAATAATGTTCGCTATACTATTGATGACAAAACTACTACCGAGCAAGGTGAAGTTAACGTTAGTTACGTTAAAGAAGACATTATTTTAGTTGCGGATAAAGTTTATACCGTTTCAAAGAAGGGTCCTATCAAGCCAGGCAAATATATTATTTTGTCAACACAATCAGGTAAACAAAAAGTTAATGTAAAAGTTAATTCAGTAGCACGTAGCCAAGAGCACAATAGCGATATCGTTTTTGCAGAAGGCGATATTGTAGTAGCACCTAACGAATCAGTTATTCTTAGATAAATCTCACATAAAATATTGAAATTTTCAAAAACTAATTTCATATAGTAATTAAAACGGAGAAAAAAATATGGCAATACGCAAATGTATAAGTTGCGGGGCGATATTGGGAGATGGGTTAAATACCTGTCCTTATTGTGGTGCGGCAAATCCTATTGACGCAGGCAAAAAAACTACTCAACAAACCACATATCAAACAAACCAATCGTACAAAGCTCCACATGGTTCATATTATAGCGGTCCAACAAAAAACCAACCAGCAAAACAAGCCCAACCAAGAAAAAGCAACGGTGCTTGGAAGCGTGTTTTAATATGCTTATCTGTAATAATTATTGCAGTAGTTGGATTTTTTGCAATAAGACACTTTACAAAACCAGGCGAACTTTATGTATCACGCAACAATGGTGCATACGAGCTTACTTGGGAAAAACCTCAGAACGCAACCCTTTACGAAATATATATAAATGACAAAAAAGTTGGCGAGGCAATAGAGCCAACATTTGATATAACTCAATATCTTATAGCTGATACAAAATATGATATTGAAGTTAAGTGCAAAGATGGGCAAGGAGCAGAAGTAAAATCTTACCAATTTGATTATTCTTATCAAGCTCAAACAGCCAATGATTTTAAACGCAAAAAATTCTTTATGAACGGCGAAGTTTATGACTATCACATTGATAGTGTTCAAGAATACGAAATGTTTGTTTGGTACAACATTTTGTATAGACAAAACAACGTTCGCTGTTATATCTCAACATATTCTATTGATTTATCTAATATTCACGCAAGAACAGTCAACGCAATCAACAGTTACCCAGAATATGATGCAGTAAAGACTTCTTCTAGATATGCAACAATGTCTGGAAGTATAGGTAAACTTATTAACTTTAAATATTACTTGCCAAAAGACTTTACATTAACTACCGAAAACACTACCGACTACTCACTAAAAACTTTTTTTAATGGTATGGGTGGACATTTCGAAAAAGATACAGGCTTTAACGTAGATTATGAAGCAACATCAGATGCAGGCACACCAAGAAACTTCCCAATAGATAGTTTAACTACCGAAGTGCTTGTATATAACACAGAGCAACTTAATATGGTTACAACATATGGTGCAAAACCAGTATTTGCAAACCAAAACAGTGTTGCTGCAACAGTTTACAAAAACGCAAGAGATGTCCTTGCACAAATTAATAGCGACAACCTTACTGATTATCAAAAAGCCCTTAATATTTATAGATATCTATGTATGAATGTTACTTATGACCATATCTTACTTAGCTATATGACTATGATGAACGACTCAACAGTTGCTTCATTTGGTAAATATAATGTTTTCTATATAGAAGGTGTATTTTTAGATATGGACAATCAAGTAGCTGTTTGTGACGGTATTGCAAAAGCTTTTGCATTAATGTGTAACATCGAAGGTATCACTGCTAGCAAAATCAATGGTTCTGCCAACACTGGAACAGGCGCTGGTATGCACGCTTGGAATAGAGTTTGTCTAAACGGTAACTGGTATATTGTTGATGCTACTTGGGGTGTTGCGAGTTATGTAACTGACGATAATCAAGATGGCGAAGCAGACAATTATTTTGAAGCTTTTACACACAGTTATTTCTTAGTTAGCGAAGCAGAAATTTCTGATACTCACACATCTATTTATGATATTTCATCAGCCCCAACCATTAGTTACAATTTCTATAAAAACACAACGGTTAGCGCAACAAAATCTGGCAAAACTGTTGAGCTTGATTTGTATATAGAAAATGACACTGATTTAAAAAACTTAAAAACTTATATGTATTATAGTGGTAGAAACAGCATTGACGTACAATTCTCACAAAACTATTTGAGAAGTATGTGTACAGGTGGATTTATTAACGATACAGAAATTACTCAATATCTAAAAAAATACACATATACTGACCCATATGCAATAACTGGATGGATAAATTATTCAAGAAATGTATTTTTACTAAAAGGTGCTATTACACCACAATATTCTTAAAAAATAATAAAAATAAAACTAGGCGAATTTGCCTAGTTTTTTTGTTGTATATATTTAGATTAAAATCAACATACTAACCTTAAAATCAACTGTTTTTTTGTGAGGTGGTATGAAGTCAAATGAAGTTGCTCAACAAATAAAGCGTGACCTACATAACAACACAGATATAATAACAAGACAAATTGCTTTAAAACAAACTTCTTTGTGTATTATGTATATAGACGAAATTGTAGATATAGAGCAAATAAACTTAAATATAATTGGTGCGATAAACAACTATAATAAAAAAACTAAACTTGATATTAAATCTTTGTACTCACATCTTATAAATGTTGCACAGTGTGAGAGTGTGTTAGAATACAGCCAAGCGTTAGAAAAATTGTTGCAAGGTAACGCTATAATTGTTGTAGATGATTGCGAAGAATATTTAGCAGTAAACGTTACAAAATATCAATCACGCTCAATAACCGAGCCACCAACATCAGTTGTAGTTAAAGGACCAAGAGAAGGTTTTAATGAAAACATAAAAACAAACATTAGCCTTCTTAGAAAAAGGCTTGTTACAGACGACCTAGTTTTAGAAGATTTTAATATAGGAACAAAAACCAAAACGGCAATAAAAATAGCATACCTAAACAGTGTAATAGACCCAAGTGTAGTATCAAAACTTAGAAGCAAACTAAACAACATACAAATAGATGGTATTTTGGACAGCTACTATATAGCCAAACTTTTAGAAGAGCACCCAAGGTCTATGTTTAGGCAAATAGGTAGCGCCGAAAAGCCAGACATAATTTGTTCAAAAATGTTAGAGGGTAGGGTTGCTATTTTTGTAGATGGCTCACCACTTGTTTTGACAGTACCGTTTGTTGCTATGGAAGATTTACAAAACAGCAACGACTACTACTCAGATTCGCATAGGGCAACAGCTTTGAGAATAATAAGGTTGCTTTCTATTATGACTTCTATTTTTGTACCTGGGTTTTATATAGCACTGCAACTATATCATTACAAAGTTATGCCGCTTAAATTTCTGATAACCATAGTTAACTCTACTCAGAATTTGCCACTAAGTCCGTTTTTAGAAATATTCTTTATAATAATTTTGTTTGAGATACTTTTTGAAGCAAGTTTGCGTATGCCCAAGTACTTAGGTATAGCTATATCAATTGTCGGGGCGCTTATCTTAGGGGATACGGCAGTAAAAGCAGGTTTAGTAAGCCCACCTGGGGTTATGATAGTAGCGCTTAGTGCTATAACAATTTATACTTTACCTGACCAACACGCTCAACTCTCAACTCTTAGATTATTTTATACTTTTATAGGTGGGGTGTTAGGATTCCAGGGTATACTTCTTTCAACAATAATTTTGTTAATTTATTTATGCGACTTTGATAGTTACGGTGCGCCTTATCTTGCACCTATTGCGCCTTTTAACAAGTCAGACCAAAAAGACTTTGTTATTAAAGTGCCTTTGCAACAAATGACCACTAGACCAAAGAGTTTTCCCAATAAAAATAGGAGAAGAAAAGTATGAATGCGCAGGTAACTACTAGGCAAACGTGTCTAATCTTGATAATAGTTGCAATAACAGCAAAACTACTATTTTTGCCATCACTTCTAGTTCAAGAAGTAGGTAGAGATGCGTACTTGTTTGTTTTACTCACTATGCTTGCAAAGATTTCGATATTGTTTATATTTGTTTATCTTACATACAAGTTTCCACAAGATAATTTCAAACAGCTTTTAACAAGGCTTTTTGGCAAGGTATTTTCTCGTGTTGTGATGTTTTTGTACTTTGCATATTTTGTTATCCAAACAGGCGTGGTGTTTCAAAGTGCGTATGTTTACTTGTTTGAAAATTTATACTCAGATCTTGCGTGGTACATATATGTATTTCCACTTGTTTTGACAATGGTGTATGTATGCATTAAAGGTCTAAGGCCTATTGCAAGACTTGTAGAAATATTTTGCCCAGTTATTATAGTGGGGGTTATGCTGTCGTTTTTCTTAGGTGGCGTAAATGCCGATTTTACTAACGCCTTGCCTTTTATGGAAAACAACTTTTTTGTAAATCTCGGTGGTGTTAGTAAATATGCTTTGTGGTTTAGTGACTACTTAATATATATGGTGTTATTTGGCAATATAAAAATCACAAAACAATACGGCAAAAAGATTCTGTATACGGCGTTGTTTTGTGCTGTGCTTGTGAGTGTATGTATACTTATATTTTATTGTCTATTTGATTATAGTGCAATTTTTCACAAAAATGCCATCACCGATGTTATGCAGGTAGTACCACGCAATTCTGACATTGGTAGTCTCGACTGGGTGGTCACCCTTATTTGGGACGCAAGTATGGTCATTTATATGTGTATTATGTTTTTTGCGTCTGTAAAAACTTGTCAAAGCACCTTTTCTATCAAAAAAGATTGGATTAATATTTTGATAGTAATTGTCTTGCTTGGGGCTATTGTTCTTGTGTCTAAGTTTGATGTAGCAAGAATAATACGAGACGTTAGCGGGATGTTTAGATATTTTTATTATGTAGTGAGCTGGGTCATTCCTATTGTTATGTTTATAATTGCGTTGTGCAAAAGCAAGGAGGCTGTGCGTGAAAAATTGGATTAAAAACAACCTACCTTTATTAGTCATATTTATTATGTGCCTTGTGTTTTTGCCAACAGTAATAAGTAAAGATGCAGAGTCAGAAAGCGACGCAATAGTGACAGCAATTGGTGTAGACAAACAACAGCAAGAGTACCAATTATCTTTGCAAGTTGTTGTGCCGACCCCATCTTCACAATATAATCAAAAACTCACAGTCGTAACCGATACGGGCAGGGACATAGGTTCTTGTATGAGCAAAATCTCTTTAAGATTAGGTAAACAAGTAGGGCTTTCTCATTGTAAAGTTTTTATATTTAGTAGTGACGTTGCAACCGAAGGTTTGACAAGCGTTTTTGACTATCTATTTAGAGCAAAAAGCAATACGCAAGATATAGTCTTAATTCACACCCCCAAAAGCGCCAAAGAGTTTTTAACCAACAGCGCTGACTTAGAGAACAATTTGTATTTTAGTATAAAAAACAAAGGTAGCTTTAATGAAAACTATCTATATGGCAGCCAAACTACTTTGGGCATGTATTATAACGACTACCTTGGTCCTAGCAAAGCTTCTATTATTTCTACCGTGGAACTTTTAGACGAAAAACAAGCAAATGGCGATAGCCAGTCGTCAGGTTCTAGTTCTGAGAGTAGTGGTTCAGATAGTTCGAGCGGTAGCTCAGACAGTTCTGGCGAAAGCTCAGGTGGAGAGAGTTCTCAAAGTGGGCAATCTTCTAGCTCAAAAAAACTTATTGTAAATAAAGGCAAAAACATTATAACAAAAAATGGCAAACTGGTTTTAGAATTAACCCCAGAGCAAGGTGTTATGATAAATTGGTTTAAACCAACCACCAAAAAAGGTGTTATTGTGTTAGAAAATATGACTGAGCCGGGATTTTTTGATAATGCAAGTGTGGGGGTAGAGATAGACCAAAAAGAAACTAGCCTATCTACAAACTTTGAAAAATCCACTCCTGTGTTAACGCTTAACTTAAAACTATATCTTAGAACAATTGAAATAAGCCAACAAAACTACTCAGGCCAAAATTACAAGAGTAACAACGTTAACGTTACAGAAAAGTTAAAAAACAAAATTGCCGAAAAAGTAACCTTGCAATCAAACCAAGCAATGCAACTTTGTAAGCAAAACAACGTTGATGTGTTGGGTGTGTATGGGCATTTTAATAAATATAACAATAGACAATTTAAAAAATACCTAAAATCTCTACAAGACCCATCAAACTATCTTTCAAATGTCACTCTTAAAGTTAATGTTATGGTAGAAGAATATTTATAAAAGACAAGGCGAAAAATGCCTTGTTTTTTGTTAAAAAAGGCTAGTTTTTTAGTTAAATTTTAGCCAAAAATCACAAAAACTATTGCAATTTAATTTTTGTTGTGATATATTCTATTAGAATAATCATATTAGATTATTTCCTTGCTAGGTTTATCCTAGCCGATTAGTCCAAAAGGAGGTAAATATAGTTATGGCAAATTATGAGATACTTTACATAATCTCTCCAAGCGTTTCAGAAGAAGAAAGAGAAGCTCTTGTTGCTAAGTTCAAAGCTTATGTTGAAACTAACAACGGTACTGTTGCTGGTATTGACAAATGGGGCATTAGAAAACTTGCTTACCCAATCAAGTTTAAAAACGAAGGTTTTTATGTTCTAATGAACTATTCTTGCGAACCTAAAACAAGCTATGATATGGAAATGCTTATGAACATCACTGATGGTATTTTGCGTTCTATCGTAGTTAGAAAGTAATTTAATTTTTGAGGGCTGTATTTAAGGACAGTCTTATAGGAGAAAGTATGAACAAAGTTATTTTAATTGGTAATTTAACCAGAGATCCAGAACTTGCTACAACAAACAGTGGCATTAGTTATTGCAGATTTTCACTTGCAGTTCAAAGAAGATTTGCTTCAAACGGCGAGAGAGAAACTGATTTTATCAACGTAGTTGTTTGGCGTGGCCAAGCAGAAAACTGCAATAAATACCTTAAAAAAGGTAGCAAAGCAGCAGTAGTTGGTAGTATCCAAACAAGAAGTTATGACGCCCAAGACGGCTCAAAACGTTATGTTACAGAAGTTGTTGCAGAAGAAGTTGAATTTTTAGGTTCAAGAAACAGCTCAGATGCATCTAGCACTTCTACAAGAGACAGTGATGATGATGTAACCGAACTACAACCAATCGAAGATGACACACTACCATTCTAGTAGGTAGTTTATAAAAATTTTAATAAGGAGAATAATTATGTCAGAAGTTAAGGAAAAAGAAGTTACCGAAACTAAGGCAGAGGAAAAAGTTGTTGTTAACAAAAAACCTCGTCGTGCTCCTCGTAGAAAGGTTTGCCCATTCTGCGTTGACAAAAGCAAGGTAATCGATTATAAAGACGTAGCAACTCTAAAAAGATTTGTTACAGAAAAAGGCAAAATCGTTTCTCGTCGTCAAACAGGCGTTTGCTCAAAACACCAAAGAGAACTAGCAGTAGCAATTAAAAGAGCAAGAAACGTAGCTTTACTACCATTCAAGGGTGAATAATAAAAACAAAAAAGACTGTTACTAAACAGTCTTTTTTTTATTTAATTTTTTTCTAAACCTATCAAATAATCACTTGTCACATCAAAATACATAGCAATAGCTTTTATATTAGATAGGGTAGGTTCTCTAAGTCCGTTTTCCCATAAACTAATCACGCCCTTGCTTACATTAAGCATTTTTGCAAGCTCAATTTGTCCTATATTTTTCTCTATTCTGAGTTGTTTTAATCTTTCACCAAATGTTTCTTCCATACTATTATTTTCTCACAATTGTAAGAAAAATACTTGACTTCTTACAA
>JAZRTN010000076.1:0-5224 GCA_045652045.1 Clostridia bacterium | reverse complement strand
TGCACCACGCAAGTCTGCACCACGCAAGTCTGCACCACACAAGTCTGCACCACGCAAGTCTGCACCACGCAAGTCTGCACCACGCAAGTCTGCACCACACAAGTCTGCACCACACAAGTCTGCACGACTTTTTATTGCTTCTATTAAAGTTTCTTTGATAGTGTTATTTTCTTTTTCGTACTCAAATAATATTGAGCCGAAAACTGACTTAATTTGTATTTTAATTTTGTTCTCCATAGTATCGTTTGTATTTTGTTCTTTACTTTTACTAGTGTATTTAGTTGCACTCTTTATTAACTTTTTCAAATAATTTTCTCATAACATTATATTTCAGTATATTCAACAATAGGTTTCATTATTTTATAACCTTTCTCTTTTAGAAACGCAATTGCACTTTCTTCTGTAATTACTTTTACTTCGTATTTTTTTTGAATTGTTTTTACGATTTGTTCATACTCTTTGTAATACATAGGTTCAGTTTTAACCCAAGTGTATTTACTTTTAACCCTAACTATATACCCACATTTGATGCAGTAATTTATTAAGTGCACATAGTAATTAATTTTGTTTTCCTTAAAAAATTTTGTTAATTCGTCTAACGAACAATCCTTTATACGATTTGTAATTTCGTTAAGTCTTTTTGTGGATTCTTTGATATTTAAAGTTCTTGACATAATATTTAATTTTTAAATTGAATTTCTTTTAGTTTTAAACTACCAACATAATCTCCTTCCTTATTAAACAAGTCTATGCTATGTATATCAACAGAAGTATACTTTGTTATATGTTTACTATCTACTAAACAAATATGTTCTATCTCCTCTTGTGTCATAAAATTATAATCCTCGCATTCGCCATAAGGAGTGCATTCAATCTCAATAAAACGGATGTCATTAATATTTACTTTTATTTCTAGCAATATTCTTTCTCCGTTATTGTAAAATTCTTTGTTTAGTTCTCGCTTAATAGCATCAACTATTTTATCTAGTTCTCTAATTGTTACCATTGTTAAATATTTTATTAATAAAACCTTTGACTGCAAGTTCTATTTCCTTATTTGAGTTTGGGTCATATAGACTTCCGTCTTTACCCAATCTCTCGTCTAGAGAGTTTTGTATTCTATAACAACGATATGTTATAGTCTTCAAATAATCAGTAAGTACACATCCTTCTTGCACTCTGCGTAGATGTAGTATATAATGCATCACACTTTGTGCAACAGTAGATATGGTATACAACTTACAGATAAGTATTCTTGTCTCACTATCATATCTAATCATCATAGACCTTTGGAATGTTTGGTCCAGAATAAATATAGAGTGCTTTAGTTTTTCAGTAAAGTCCGACATTGCATCTGCTATCTCACACTTATCTTCCATAGAGAGTCCACAGAATATCATTCCCTCAAATTGTTTTACTGCTTTCTTTAGGTGTCTATAGTGCGACATTTCGTTTTTATTAAACTTGTCGGTAGATAAGTCTGCAAAAAGTTCAAGTAACGAGTCATAAAGACAAGCAGGCTCTAGTACTACTGCACACTCTTGCCAAGTGGTTTCTTCTCCAACTCTTTTAAGTTTGAAGAGTTTCATAAAATGTTGTATTATTTCTGTCTTCATTCTTTTACCATTCGTTTAAGTTCTTTTAAATCCTTTCGTTTAGGAAACTCAGTGTTCCTTGTAGCATCAATGATAGGCATAAAGGTTATTAACTTGTGCCACTTCTTACCTGTAACAGGCGAGGTATAAGTAACCATATAATGCCCGTAACCTCTATATTCAAATCGGAAGTCAGTTATTTGTATCTTCCTTTTGTATGCTTTATACATCATAGTGAAATATATTTCTCTGCTATCTGTGCTATGTAGGTTGCTTTAGCAATCTCAATGTTCGCTTGTAGGGTGTTTGATAATTCTTGTAGTTCTTTGTGTGATAACTCTATCTCTCTTAGAAGATGATCTTTCTTGCAGTCATCTATCTCTCTAGATAGAACACCCATCTTTGTTTCAATGTAGTACTTAATCACATCGCTAGAAGCTTTATAATCGTCTAGCAGTTTTTTGATATAATCTTTATGTCCTTTTGACAGACCAATAATTTCTTGTAGAAGTTCTTTGTTTTCCATATTATTATTTATTTGCTTTCTAACGGACTTTCTATGTTTGGTGATACAATTTATCACTTTGCTATAGAAAGTCTATTAGAGAAGATTTATACTAGTTTAATTTGCATTTGCACTATCTTTATAGTCTTTTATTATTTTGTGCATATCTTTATTAAACCATTCGTGCAGACTAGATGTTATCTTCATAGGGTCAATCTCTCCATAGAAGAGTCCGTATCTACCTGCTTTAAAGAAATGGAAGAAAGCGAGTAGGCGAGGGAGTGTAACGTGTGGATACTCTTGCAGAATAATATCTGCTATGCATTCCATTTGTTGTTCCGTCATACTAATGCGTTTCCCACAAAATTCATTCAACGATTGTAGTTGTACCATAAGGTAAGCAACTGCAGTGTTGTATCCGTATAACTCTCTAATGAGAGCGAGAGAGGGTAGATTAAATTTAGCAACTTCCTTTCTTATATCTCGGTTATAGAAGTAACCTTGATTGTACTTGAGTGCTATCTTCTCCATTGTTACGTTTTGTTTTATTGCAATATCATACAGGGGGCGTTCCCATTCCACCAAGCAACCTTGCTTGAATTCTCTCCCTAAGGCGAGCGTGTTCTGCTTCTCTTGATTCTCTACTATCGTAGGAAGAACTTGGCTTACTTGTTGTGGCTGTTTCTTTTGTTGCGTCATTGTATCTTCCTTCTAATACTTTAGTGAAGTTTGACTCATTCTTAATAACCCAATCTATTGTACCTTTAAACCCTCTATTGTTATCGCCCTGTAAGAAGGAACTATTAGCAACGTTATCTACTAGTAACCTCAGAGTGTCAGTAGGAGTTGAGTCTGTTACTTCTTTTAAGCGAACTCTTAGTTTTTGTTTTCTCACTTCCGTGAATTTAGAAATCTTTAGAAGTGGTAGTTTAGAGTTCCAATAGAAAACAAAATCATTCAACTCTTTTGCCGTAAGTACATCCTCTGTTGCGTCAGCAATAGAGTAATCTTCTGAATGTAATGAAGAAGATATATGATTATTTGTATTATTGATTATATTGTTATTATTAGATTGTGTCTGATTTTCTATTAATACATTTTCAACTAATTGATTTTCAACTAGTAGGTTTTTAACTAGTAGTTCTTGTTGGGGCTCTTCGTAAAAGGTGTACTTAAACTTAGAAACCTTTCCGTTTATATATTCCCTAGAAACACTACAATAACCAAGTTCTTTTAATTTTCTAATTGATGTCATTATACTACTTCTTCCATCAGGTAAAATGGATACAAGTCCGTTTATTGAGAAATCCCAATTGTCAGGCAATGTCATCACGGTAGAATATATACCTCTAGTTTTAGCATCTAATCTTTTATCAAGAAATGCTGTGTAATTTATTATTGTATGGTTACTATCTTTTATTCTTACTATTTCCATTGATTATATTTCAAAGAACATATCGTTAGGTTGTGGTAATCTTATTCCTAATTCCGTTGAGACAAACGCATTAATCTTATCTAGATAATTTGTAAACTCAATGGTTGAGAGTTTAGTGGTTGATATGTTTCGCTTAACATCTTCCCCAAAGATTGATTCAACAGGTATATCTAAGAACTTATTCTTAAAGAACTCGTGAAGCATATCTGCATCTTGTCCTGTTGCTTCTTCTATAATGGTCAACCACTTTCTGTAAAGTCTATTCTGCTGAGAGGTACGTTTAGTGTCTTTTTTCTTAACTACTATCGTGTACTCTCCATTGACTACGTGATTAAGTCTATACCTTAACCTATCCATTATGCTAGATAGGTTAGGTATTTGACCTTTGTCTTTCTTAAAAGAATACTCTATCATTAGAATGGTAATTCACCGTCGTCGGTAGTTGGCATTGCATTCTGAATGGTCTCTTGGCTGATAGAAGTTTCTTGCTCTTCTGCTTTGGCTGTTAGCATTTCAAGTTCTCTACTTACTATCTCGGTAAAGAATTTCTTCTCGCCATCCTTTTCGTATTCACGATAGTTAATCTCGCCTACGATGCAAACACGATTACCTTTCTTTAGGTATTGTCCTGCTACTTCTGCAGTCTTGCCCCATAGGGTAACGTTGTGCCATTGAGTTTTCTTATTGTCTCCAAAACCTGTAGTGGTTGCAAGAGAGAATTGTGCTACACTTGTGTCTTTCACTTGGCGAACTTCTGGGTCTTTGCCTAAGTTGCCTATAAGAATTACTTTATTCATTGCTATTATTGTTTTTGTTGTTATATATTTCAGTTAGTTTTCTGTAGATTGCTTTGTATTTTTTGGTGTAAGCAAGTGGAATGTTTGAACTGAAATCTGCATTAATTGATATACTATTACTGTGCATATACACTGTAATGTTGTCTGCGATTTTGACGACGAACATACTAGGATTTGTTTGTTTATTATCTTCTATTTCAAAAGAACCACCTAGTATGCATTTAAGACAACCAACACATAGGTACTCTAGAGCAGTATCTATACTAGCAAACTCTCTTCCTGTTTCACTCTCTGAATGTAACCATTCAGATTCTTTAATAAACTCAATAATTTGTTCTTGATATTTGTTTTGTGTTTCCATAACTATTTTATTTTTATGATTAAAGATTCTTTTACTTGTGTTGTTGTCTTGTATTTCTCATAAACCTCTGGCAACTCTGCTTTGATTTTCTTAGAGTCAAGACCCTCTCTAGTTGATGCTTCCTTAACGGTAAACTTAAGATTGTCGCTCTCCCAATTCTTAAGACCTTTCTCTAGCATAAGATTTAGAAGACCTTCTCTTAATTCCTTTTGCCTTTCCTTGTAGTACTTTGCTTGTTCTTCATACTCTATAACTGCAAGTTCTACTTGCTCTAGTTGAGTAAGAAGTTCTTCTTCTTGTGTGCTTACTTGTCTTAGTGGGTTGGTAAAGGTTTCAGCATTGTTTCTATACGCATCTAGAAGTGCTTCAATGTGTACTGAGTCTATTGCTTTTACTTCTTTAACAAGGAACTTATCTCCTCGCATATGGATAGCGAATAGATTTACATTGCCTTCATATCCCATTTGAGTTAGTAGGTATTTGTAGATGCTTAGTTGCCAAGATAAGTACTCCATATCAAGTACCGATGTG
>JAZRTN010000075.1:0-1754 GCA_045652045.1 Clostridia bacterium | reverse complement strand
TATTATATAATTGCATATTGACAATTGGCGCATAAAGTGGCATAATATAGACATGGAAAATTTAGGACAACAACAAGAAAAAAAACCAAGAGTTTTTATAAAAGATGGTAGATTTTATGTTTACCAAAATTTGTACGAAGTAGAGCTTCTTGACAAGGGTGTTAATCCAAAATTCTGGATTAGAAATATTCATGGTCATGACTTCATCTATAAAGCAAATCGTGGTATTTATGATGATATCGGTGAGGTGCTTTATTTTAAGTTGTGTAAAGAAGTTGGTTTTGAACATAGATGTGTTGTGGCAAAACCAGCAACTTTGGCAAATGAAGATGGTTCAGAAGTTAAGGGTGTATTAGTACCAAGTTATATTAGAGAAGAGTACAAAGATAAAACTGTAAGAGTTATGTCTGGTAGAACACTACTTAATGAATATGCTCAACATGTTTACGATAATAGTAACGGTAAAAAAATTCAAGCAACCCACACTTTAAAAACTTACCTTGAAATGTTAGAGTATATTAAGCATAGCAATATGCTTGGTGAGAACATTGATGTGTATAGCAACATAGAGCGTAGACTTAAATTCTTAACTCTTATGGACTATGTGACTTGTCAATCAGATAGACACTGGGAAAACATTGACTTTCTTTTGATAACAGACCAAGATGGTAGCAAAAAGTTAAAGCTAGCACCATTCTTTGATAATGGTCACGTGTACAACCTTCATATGAAAGGCGACACTCCAAAAATGGGTGTTACT
The DNA here is from genome assembly GCA_045652045.1 of Clostridia bacterium. GTDB lineage: Bacteria > Bacillota > Clostridia > Christensenellales > UBA1242 > CAKVLS01. The sequence continues at coordinate 994 of JAZRTN010000075.1, read as the reverse complement.
TATAGAAATTCAAAAGATAAAGATACAGCTTTAAAATTCTTCTCAAAGAAGTACTTTCAAGTAGTTCCGATGTTTGGTATTCAAACACCTACTTACGAAACAAAAGTTTTCGAAAGAGAAGGTGGTGGCAAGGAAGTTGGTATTAGACTTTCAAAAGACACAAAAAATTACGACATCTTTGTTGAAGAATTAGCTTCATTACTTTTAAGTGATGAAGAGCTTATGATTTGCTATAATAAGCTAAAATCTCTTGACTTTGGCCAAGTACTGCAAGACTCATTTGCACAAGAAGATATTCCAGATGGTTTAATTGATGCAGTTAGAGTTATTTCTTCACAACGCATGTCAGCTCTTGACCAAGCGCTAGAAAAACAAATGGCAGCAGATGAGTTAGGAGAAATAGAGGACTTAGAAGATATCGAAACTTTAACAGAAACAGGTTCTGAATCTCTTGTTGATTCTGGTGAAATGAGAGAAGCTGGTGATGAGTTGTGGAGATATATGACAATGGATATTCCTCCTGATGAATTAAGAGGTGACAAAGTAGGTGTTGATGCGCAAGGTCAGCCTAAAAAAGACTCTCCAAAGAAACAAGATAATGGAGGACAAGGTCAACTATGAAAAAAGTAGAATTATATTATAGAAATTGCCATTTAGGAACACTAACTTACGAAAATGGTAAATATATTTACAATTCAGATTTGTTGGGCGAAAAACTTTACGAGCAAGAATGCCCACTTAAATATGAATACAAATTAAAAAATTCTAAAAATTTAGAAAGCGACTATCTTTTTGATGAATTTAGCGTATTCGAAAAACTAACTGCACGTGCAGATGCAGTTATGATTGGTGGTATTAAGCCTACTGACGATATGTTTACAAAACTACACAAAGTAGCTGGTATCAATTCTGACAAAATTTCATATTATATTAGACAATCGTAAAAAAAAGACACAAACATTTTGTGTCTTTTTTGTTTTTTTATATTGATTTT
>JAZRTN010000074.1:0-1276 GCA_045652045.1 Clostridia bacterium | reverse complement strand
AAAATATTTTAATTTTTTAATAAAAAAAAGGCATAAAAACTTATGTTTTTTTGCCTTAAAAAATAGTGTTTTTTTTGTGAAAAAAATTAGTATTTTAGCTTGTTTAAATTACCATTTTCGATATAAAAAATACTGTCATTTTCTTGTAATGGATAGTTGTATTTTGTACAAGTAATGATTGTTTGAAGCCCTTTTATTTTATTTAAAAATCTTTGTTGTCTATCTTCGTCAAGTTCGCTTAATACATCATCTAAAAGTAGAACTGGTGTTTCGTTATGTTCCTTTTGGAATATTTCTAACTCTGCTAATTTTAGTGACAAAGTGGCTAATCTTTGTTGTCCTTGTGAACCAAAATTTCTTATATCAATATTGTTTATTACAACCTTTAAATCATCTCTATGTGGACCTACTGTTGTATAACCTAAATCAAAGTCTTTTGCAATGTTATCTATATATGCTTTAAGTAATTTTTCTTTGATTTCTAGTGCTGATTTACCTACAACACCTTGATAACTTATAGATAATTCTTCTTTGTCGTGAGTTATATACTTATGTATTTCTTGGGCTGGTTTTAAAAGTTTATTTACAAAGTAAATTCTGTTCATAATAATTTTACTTGCAACTTCTGCCAATTGTTCGTCCCAAATACTAACGGTGTCTTTAAGTACATTAATATCACGAGATTGTTTTAAAAGTTTGTTGCGTTGGTTAAGTATTTTGTCATATCTACAAAGCAAATAAAAATAGTTTTTGCTCATTTGTGATATGTCTATATCCATAAAACGACGTCTATCTTGTGGGGCATCTTTTATAAGTCTTATCTCATCTGGTGAAAAAAATATAACAGTAAGTTCACCCATAAGTTCGCCCATACGTTTTATAGGTAAATCATTTATTTTGATTGTCTTTTTTTCTTTTTGACTAAGGAATATATCAATGCGAGATTTGTTATATTGTTTTTCTATCTCAACACCTACTCTACCTTTTTCTTGTCCCCAAAGTATAAGCTCTTTGTCTCTTGGGGTACGGGTTGATTTGCCTATTGAACAGTAATAAATACTTTCTAATAAATTAGTTTTACCCTGAGCATTTTTGCCGACAAAAATATTAAGTCCACTTGAAAGACTCACAAAAAGTTTATCGTAATTTCTAAAATTTTCTAGTTTAATGCTTTTAATTTTCATACAAATATAATATAACATATTTTTGTAAATTAACAAATAAATAAATTGATATAGAGTTGACTATTTTTTGTATAATTAGTAAAATAAAATTA
>JAZRTN010000073.1:0-2318 GCA_045652045.1 Clostridia bacterium | reverse complement strand
TCAAGTAGATGGAGAAATGGTTGTAACCAACATTGGTGGGTTGGTTGCTAAAAACGCGGCAACAGGTCGTATTACAAACAGCCGTGTTGGTAGAGAGGAAGTAACAGTAATCACACCAAAAGACAATAACGGCACAACATATAGCGAAGATATCTATAAATATACAGCTCCAATCACTATTATGAAACTTGAAGGTAGTGGCAATATTGGTGGTTTTGTAGGTATTAACGAAGGTATTATTAGTAGCAGTTATTTTAAAAACGGACAAATAGAAATCGTAACATTTGGTTCTCAATATACACAAGTTGGTGGTTTTGTAGCACACAACACAGGTGGTATATATGGATCATATGCTGCTGGTTGGGAAGAAGATAAAGAAGGCTTTGTGTCTGCAAATGGTTCATTATTTAACTACAACCTATCAAAATCAGCAAATCCAGAATCAAACAGCGTTTCTTCAAGTCAATTTAATGCAAGCCGTCGTATCGGTGGTGGTTTATTCTCAAATGCTAATATCGCAGGTTTTGTATATCAAAACGGTGGTGTTATCACAAATAGCTACTCAGCATTAAACCTAAGTGGAAATTATACCTTTGCTGCAAACAAAGATAACATTTCTACTTCAACAGAGTTAACAGAGTTTGGTAACCTAAACGCTGGTGGCTTTGTATTTAACAATATTAAAGATGCTCGTATCGAGACAAGCTATTCTATTAGTAAATTAAAATCAAATATCACAACTCACGGTGCATTTGTAGGCGTTTCTCCAATCGGTGGAGACGTTCAAAACGAAGGTGTTGTAGATAAATGTTACTATCTAGTAGAAGTAGGTGAGTCAATCTATGGCGATTATGACCCAGCATATTCAATAGCACAATCACTTGTGTTAGAAGGTGTTACAATTAACACTAATGAATTTATCGAAAAAGGTAGCTTTGCTGGTTTCAGTTTTGACAATAACAACTACGAAGAAAATATGCTTTCAGGTGCTATCTGGGGTATGAATATACTTCAAGGACAATCTGGTGCAGCAGTTGACAGAGTAGGTTATCCAGAACTTATCGCAGCTAACAACGTTGCTATATCTTTAAGAGTATTAAGAGTTGACGATAATGATCCAAACTCATACTCATACATTTATGTTCAAGACTTTGAAAAGGGTTCAATCAATAACCCACAAATAATCACTAGTGCACAAGAATATAACAACCTATTTAACGACATATTAAGTTCAACAACCGTTATCGAAAATATTAACGTTAAATACACTGGACATATTAGACTTGTTACAAATATTGACTTTACAGGCTTAACTCCTGCATCTTCAAACTTTGAATATTCTTCAAAGATTAATTCTATGTCAATATTTGATGGTAACAATATGTTTATGTCAAATATTCTACTAAGTGACGATAGCGCAGAAAATACTGCATTTGGTTTATTTAAATCATTCAACCGTGTAGGTGTAAAGAACTTAGTTCTTACAATCAACAAAGTAAGTTCAACTAACGGTATCGCAGTTGGTGCACTTGCAGGTGTTGTTGTTAATAGTGATATCAACAACGTAAGCGTTGTAGCCGCTAACGACAAAGCAGCCGTTTCTGGTAAAAACTTTGTTGGTGGTGTAGCAGGTATTATACTTGCTGGTGACGAAAAGAACTTGCATTATGTAAACAACGTCCAAGCAAACGTTGCTGTTCTTGCAAGTTATACAAGTGAAGGTACACCAAGTATTATCAAGTCTGGCGATATTTGGAACTTCATTATCCCACCAGCAGAAATCGAAGGCTCTACATCAACAGACTACAACCTAAGACTTCAATACTTACCAACCAATGTTTCTTATGCTGGTGGTATTGCGGGCGTTGTAGACCTATTACAAGCCTTTAAAGCAGAAGGTGCTAATCAAGAAACTTCTGCAAGACTAAGTTTGGCAAACGTTAACGTACGTTCAGCAAACGTTGGCAACTTAAAGCTTTATTCTACATTATCTTCTGGTATAGAACTAGAAAACAGCGTCAATATCGAGGCAGAATATGCCGGAGGTATATTTGGCTTTATCGGTGTTCAAACATACTTTAAAGAAGGTTATTTCATTGTTTATGATGAAAGCTCAACCCACTACATCAACTCAACAGTTGCAGCTGGTGGTATTACAGCAATCAACTATGGTTATATCGAACAAACTTATGTTGCTCAATCTGATGAAGAACAAGTAACTCTTGACCAACACGTACAAAGCTTGGTTAATGGTACTGCTAACATCACTTGGGGTAACCAAAACTTCTATACAGGCAAACCAACATATATTGGTGGTA
>JAZRTN010000072.1:0-1947 GCA_045652045.1 Clostridia bacterium | reverse complement strand
AAATGTGAAACTAAGTAAGCTACCTAACTTTGTTAAAGATGCTTTTATAAGCATTGAAGATAAGTCTTTTTATAAACATAATGGCATCAATTATAAGCGCATAATTGGTGCTATGCTTAAAAATATAAAAAATGGTAATTTTAGCGAAGGGGCCTCTACAATAAGTCAACAATTAATTAAAAACACTCACCTTAATAACGAAAAAACATTGTCTAGAAAAGTTAATGAAATACTCTTAACGCAAAAGCTTGAAAAAGACTTTAAAAAAGATGAGATATTGCAAGCCTACCTTAATGTTATATACTTTGGTAATGGAACTTTTGGTATTGAGCAAGCAAGCCAAAAATACTTTAATAAAAGCGCAGAAAAACTTCAACTAAGCGAAGCCGCAGTTCTAGCTGGACTGATAAAATCGCCAAAAACTTATTGTCCCCTAACCAACGCCAAAAACTGTCTTAAAAGGCGTAATCTAGTCTTAAAAGAGATGTTTAATGATGGCAAAATAACAAAGCAGCAATACGAAGAAAATGTTGTAAAAGATTTAGGACTAAATGTCAATAAAAACACTAACAAATCTAATAGTTATGTACAAGCAAGCATTAATGAAGCGTGCGAGATTTTGAATATAAGTGAAAAAGATTTAGTTATGGGTAATTACAAAATTTATACATACCAAGATAGCCAGTTGCAAGATAAATTAAAACATATATTTTCAAATCAAAATATACAAAACAACCCGGACAAACTAGCTATGGTTATAAATAATTCTAATTGTGGTATAGAGGGATGTTTTGGCGAGAGCAAACATAATCTACTTAGTATAAAACGTCAGCCTGGATCTACTATAAAACCTGTATTGGTTTATGCTCCGGCACTTGAATACAACCTTGTATCACCCAATACACCAATTTTAGATGAGGCACTAAAAATAGATAATTACACCCCAAAAAACTACCTTAATAAATACCACGGTTGGACAAACATAGAAAACAGCATTATGAACTCACTTAACATACCAGCCATAAAAACACTAGAATATGTAGGCATTGATAAAGCAAAATTATTTGCTAAAAACTTTGGTCTAAACTTAACAAATAAAGACAATGGACACTCTATTGCTTTGGGTGGATTAACTGATGGACTTAGCATAAAAGATGTTATAAATAGTTACTTGCCATTTAGTAATGGTGGCAACTTTTCGCAAGCTAAGTTTGTAAAAAAAATAGAAAATAAATATGGTAGAACAATATATTCTCACAATCCAAAATTTACGCAAGTAATAAGAGATGATACTGCTTACTTGATGACTAATATGTTAGAGAAAACTGCCCTGCTAGGTACAGCAAAAAAGATGAGTGACCTTAACTTGACAGTCGCTTGCAAGACTGGTACTGTTGGTTCAAATTACAACTCTACTAATACTGATGCTTGGAATATATCTTTCAACACAAATCATATTGTTGGTGTGTGGTTAGGTAACACATCACAAGATAAAACACTTAACCTGCCCAAAAACGTGACAGGAGCTAACCAGCCTACTTTAATTGCAAAAGGCGTGTTTGAATATTTAAACAATCATAATGAGTTTATTAAACCCGATAGCGTTGTAGAATGTGATATTGACACACTGAATTTAAAACAAAATAACACTCTAAAATTAGCTTCTAAGGCTACACCTGAACGATACAAACAAGTAATGTTATTTTCTAAAAACAACTTACCTAAGCAAACTTCTACAATGTTTACAGACATTGAAGACTTCAATATAACATCTCAAAGTTCTGATGATGGTATACAAATTACAATACCCTGCAAAGGTTATTTAACTTACAATTTATATAAAATAAATAGTGGCAAAAAACAGCTTTTAATAACACTAGAAAACAAGTCTAATAATTATATCTACAAAGACTCTAACCTACACCAAAACACCCTTTATGAGTATTA
>JAZRTN010000071.1:0-7333 GCA_045652045.1 Clostridia bacterium | reverse complement strand
CTTTTCCTAATGCGTTAGGAATAATTGAGAATGTATTACTAATACCGTCTTCTGCTTCGTCATAAGGTAGTTTAGAAACAGATTTTAGTGAAGCTACACAACCATTTGTGTCACGGCCGTGCATTGGGTTGGCACCAGGAGCAAATGGTTCGCCGGCTTTTCTACCATCTGGTGTTGAACCTGTATGTTTACCGTAAACTACATTGCTTGTAATTGTTAATACTGATAATGTTTGTAAGCTATGACGATATGTTTGTTGTTTTTTTAGTTTTTGCATAAAGGTTTTTACTACCCAAACTGCAATTTTGTCTGCTTTGTCATCATTATTGCCGTATTTTGGATAATCGCCTTCTACTTCAAACTCAACTGCGATACCTTGTTCGTTTCTTACTGGTTTAACTTTTGCATATTTAATTGCTGACAAGCTATCTGCTACTACGCTAAGACCTGCGATACCACCTGCCATTGTACGGATAATTTTGTTATCGTGCAATGCCATTTCAATTTTTTCGTAGCAATATTTGTCATGCATAAAGTGAATTGTATTAAGTGTATTGATATATAGTCTTGCTAGCCAATCTAAAATTTTATCATAGTTTTTAACTACTTTTTTGTAATCTAGATATTCGTCTTTGATTGCAGGAACAACGTCTACAACTTTGTCGCCGTGCATTTCGTCAACGCCACCATTGATTGCATATAATAGAGCTTTTGCAAGGTTTGCTCTTGCTCCAAAGAATTGCATTTGTTTACCAATTCTCATAGCTGATACGCAACAAGCGATACCATAGTCGTCACCAAATTTAGGACGCATAATATCGTCGTTCTCGTATTGGATAGAGCTTGTTTGGATAGAAGTTTTTGCACAGAACTTTTTGAAGTTTTCTGGAAGTTTATTGCTCCACAAAACAGTTAAGTTTGGTTCTGGCGCTGGGCCCAAGTTTGTTAGAGTGTGTAAAAATCTATAACTCATCTTAGTAACCATATGTCTACCATCAAGACCTACACCACCAATAGCTTCGGTTATCCATGTTGGGTCACCAGAGAATAGTCTGTCATATTCGCCAGTACGCAAAAATCTTACTATTCTTAATTTCATAATAAAGTGGTCAACAAATTCTTGGATTTGACTTTCGGTATATTTACCACTTGCAAGGTCTTTTTCTGCATAGATATCTAAGAATGTGCTTATTCTACCGATACTCATAGCAGCACCATTTTGATCTTTAACTGCTGCAAGGTAGCCAAAATATGTCCATTGTATTGCTTCTTTTGTGTCAGTTGCTGGTTTAGAGATGTCTATACCATAGCTTTCTGCCATAAGTTTAAGTTCTTTTAGCGCTCTGATTTGTTCGCTAACTTCTTCTCTTTCTCTAATTAGTTCTTCGTCAAATACTTTGCCTTCGGTTTCTTTTAGAGACTCTTTCTTTTGCTCGATAAGATAGTCAACACCGTACAAAGCTACTCTACGATAGTCACCTATAATTCTGCCACGGCCATATGCATCTGGTAAACCTGTGATAATATGTGTGTGTCTTGCAAGACGCATTTCGCTAGAATATACATCAAATACACCATCATTGTGTGTTTTGCGATATTTAAATACATTAGCTAAATCTGGGTCAACTTCTCTGTTGTATTCTTGCATTTCTTTATAAACAAGTCTTATACCACCAAATGGCATAACTGCTCTTTTAAGAGGCTCGTCTGTTTGTACACCAACTATTTTTTCAAGTTTTTTGTTGATATAACCTGCTTTGTGTGAAGTAATTGTAGAGATAGTTTTTGTATCAATATCCCACACTCCACCACGGTCTCTTTCTTCTTTCATTTTGTTTGAAAGTTCTTCCCAAAGTTTAAGAGTGTTTTTTGTAGGTTTCGCTAAGAAACTTTCGTCACCATCATATGGTGTATAATTGTTTACAATATACTCTCTAACTTTGATATTTTTATCTTCGTTATAAATGTATTTCATTTTTCCTCCATATTGCTTTTGTAGGGGTTAGTTATTTGCTGCATATATATGCTTATAATATATATATACTATACTCCCCAATTTTTTGGCAAATAATATTATACACAAATAGGCTGTCTTGTTCAAGCAATAAATCAATTTTTATCAAAAATTTTTTATATTAAACTTAAAAATAAAAAGCCATTAGATTTTTTCTAACGGCTTTTTTAAAGTTATGGCGCAACCCCTGGTCTACCTTGTGGGATTGTTAAGTTTAAGATGAAGTTTGGAGCTGTTCCTGTAATTGAGGCACTCGCTGGTTTGCCTGGCGCTCCTGTTGTGACAGTGCCTATGGTAAGCGTTGGGGTTGGCCCTGGCTCTCCTTGTGAACCCTGTGGACCGGCTGGACCTATTGGGCCAGTTGGACCAGCTGGACCTATTGGACCTATTGGACCTTGCGGGCCTTGTGGACCTCTTATATAAATAGTATTGGTCCTGTTACAACCACAGTTGCAACCTTGGTTATTATTAAAATTAAAACACATAACTATATCTCCTTTTTTATGCTCTATTACATAATATGTGAGTGTTTTTTGTTGTGTTACAAGGCTTCAAAAAGCGCCCATATTGACATAACGACACAAATATGATAAAATAGTCGAGTAAACCATTAGGAGGTTTAAAATGAAATATATAGTTAAAAGAAACTTGTTTGGCATACCTGTTTTAACCTGCACAACAAAAGGTGTTTCTGCAAAAAATATAAACAACATCTATTACACACCATTTGTAGACAGAACAACAAAAAGAATAGGTTTTATCCACAAACAAACAGGTCATATAATACCAGCTCAGTTTACAAGTTTCGACACAGTTCATAGTAACACCATTGTTACAGAACTAGATGGTAAATATGGTACAGTATCATCACAAGGCATTAAAGCACCAAACATTTACGACACATACACCGTTACAAAACAAGGAATACTTGTGTCAGCAATAGACAGCGCAGATAGAAAATCAAAAATGGGATTACTAGACCTATACACCGGCAGAGTACTTTTAGATACAATTTATCAAGAAGTAAAACCAGTCGTAATAGGCGATGGCAATTTAGAAAAATATATAGCAACACACTTTGACGGAGACAGCGAACTAATCGGTTCTGTCAACGGCGAAGTACTTGCTCCAAAAGGTTTTAAAAAGGTAACAGAATGCGACTTTGGTGGCAAAAGATGTTATCTTGCAACAATGGACACATATTCAACACTAACTGAAAGATGTGGTAAAGTATTAATCTCAGCTCCTGGCGTTATGACTGTACGTGCAGGTTGTATTGCAGTATGTCAAGACGAAACAACAACCACAGTATATCAATCTGACAAGCCAGAACCAACAAGAATATTGTATAAGCCAACAAAATTGGAATATTTTGATTCTAAAAAAGGCCCTTATGGCAAAGTGCAATATATCTTTAAAGAACACTGCGCTGACGGCAAAGTTTTCTTAATAGACGACAACAACACAACTTTATCAAGACAATTTGATGATATTCAAACTCTTGATTCAGACTACTACACTTACGAACAAGATGGTGGTTTAGGATTTATGAGTAGAAAACTATACACTCCTATAACCCTACCTGAATATGATGCAATTACCCCACTACACGGCAGAAGTAATTTTGCTAAGAAAAATGGTTTATGGGGAGCATTAAACCCACAATTGCAAGAAGTAGTACCTTTTGAATTTCACGCAGACAAAATAAGCGCAAGACAACAACTGCTTTTTGGAACAACACAAGACGGACAAAGAGATGTAACTATTGAACTTGGTGGCAGACACCCAAATATCACTTACTTTGACCAAGATATGGATTTATCTAAACAACCACCAGAAACAGTCGCTATTGACCTAAAACAACCAAAATCAGAAGATAGCGCTCAATAAAAATTAATATAAAATAAAAAAGACTTTGAATAATCAAAGTCTTTTTTTATTCTACAATTTCTTCTGTTTCTTCAACGCCAATATTATACATACGTTTAATCTTTCTGTCGTATTGTCTAATGTGTACTTTTGCACTCATAAGGCGATAGCTTTTGATTTGCTGTGCTCTAAGTGGTGGTATATCAAATATAAATATTTCTGAACCGTCCCACAAAAATACCCAGCCAATGATGTCAATAACTGTATCTAACATTGAGTGATAGAAAATATCCCATAACAAAATTTTACCAACCAATATAGCAACGCCTATAACACATAGTATAATACCTAGCCATAGTTGTTTTTTCAAATTTTGTTCTGTAACAACAACTTGCTCTGCGTTGTGACGCTTGATAGCATCTTTCATACGTTTCTTTTCGATATTTGTTGTTGCTTCTTCTGTGTAAATATCAAGGCATAGCGCTTCTTGCAAAGGAATTTCTCCTTCACACAGCTCAATATAGTTTAAAACTTCTGGATTAACTAAGTCGTATGATTTATATGAGTATGGGTGAAAAAAGTCGTCTGTTGATTGCAATCCTATACTAATAACAGCCTCGCCATCTTTGTTATAATCAATCTCTAATGCTTCTTTCATTGCGTGACTACGACGCAGTTTTTTTAATATTTTTCTTCTTGTTTGCTTTTTGGGCATAAATAATTTCTCCTTAGCATTAACAATTATAACCTTTAAAAAACTTTTGTCAAATAGCATTTTCAACAAAAAAACTAGCTATTTTGCTAGTTTTTTGTTTTTAAGTTGATTTTTACAGTCTTTAAACAGCTTCTCTGCATATTTTTCAGGGTCTCCTGTAAATGCTAGTCCTGCTGCTTGTTTGTGTCCGCCGCCATCATATTTTTCGGCTATTTTACTTACATCATAACCGTTTTTACATCTAATACTTACAGAGTATGTATTGTTGTCTTTTTCTTTAATAGTAAAAGCAAATATGTTGTCTTCGATATTAAGTAGTTCTGATACATATGGTTTTGTTTTGTCAGAGCCTGTTTTTTCTAACATTTGCTTTGTAAATATTACGTAGGCTATTTTGTCTTTCATAACCATAGCTTCGCCAACAGCTGTACGTAGTTTCATATCTTGCAAAGTTAAGCGCTTTTTGATTTCAAAAATTATTTTTTTAGTGTCTGCTCCAAATTTATAAAGTTCACTTGCTATCAAATGGGTTTGAGGCGTTACATTGTCGTGTTCAAAACAAGCAGTGTCACCCACTATGCCAGCAAATAGGAAGTTAGCAATTTCTGGGGTAATTTTTACTTTAAGGTGTTTGGCTAGTTTAAAAATTACTTCACAGCAAGAAGCTGAGTGAGACTCACAATAAATATGTTTTGCTACCAAATCTCTTGAACCGTGGTGGTCAATTGATATAGTATTGCCAAAAGCAACAAAATCATCGGCGTATTTACCTAAAAGCCTTTTTGTAGCAACGTCTACTGTGATAAGCGTATCATAATCGCCAACAACTATATCTTTATTATAGTTTTCATCAAACCCAAATAAAGCATATTCTTTGTAATCTTTATCATCATCTACATATATGTTAGCTTTAATGCCTTTTTGTCTAAGCATATAAGCAAGGGCTTGCATAGAACCCATACAATCAGGGTCAGGAGCTATATGCCCAAATATAGCAACTGATTTTGATTTTTTAAGTAGTTTTGCAATTTTTTTCATAAAACTTTTCCTTATTGTTTTTTTATTATACACATATAATACCATATTTTGGCTATGGCCTTGCAAACAAAATTAATACAAAGTATATGTGTTTTAAAAAAAGCCACCCAAAACAAGGCGGCTTTTTGTTATATTATTTTAGTTTTGATTTGATAAGGTTGTGGATATTAACTTTAAGTTCTTCTACTGCTGGTTGTAAGAATGGGTTTAGTTTCATTAAAATACCCATATAGCAGATAGTCATTTGCATAAATGTCAATACTGCACCAACTGTAACTTCGTCGATAGTGTCAACATTCATCATAAATGCTGAACGCTTGTGAGCTGTTAGAGTTTGAAGAGTTGCTTGACACTCTGCGTTGATAACTTGGCTTAGATATTCACACTTGCTATCAAGTATTTCTTTGTTAGTAAGTTTGATATCGTTATTAAACTTATTAACTTTAACTAACATTGTATATCTATACTTGTTACCTTCTAATACTTCTTCAAAGAAACTATGTTGACAGTTTGCACCAACCATAACAACTGTTGTTGGGCATTTGTCAATTTTGCCCAAGCTTTCTGCAAGCGTTTGAGAATAGTAGTAGAAAATATCTGTAAGGTTGTTGGTGTATGGTAAGATTGCCATTTCGCCTTTGCCTTTTTTAAGGTATGTTGCTTGCAAAACAGAAAATCTATATGCGTCGTTGTCTAATGGTTTTTCTTTGATTTGTTTTAAAACCATATTAGCACCTTTAAGAAGGTTTTTGATATTCAAGCCTTGAACAGCTGCTGGAAGAAGACCTACTGCACTTAGTCCACTAAATCTACCTACGATATCTGCTGGCATACCAACAACTTTTACACCGTACTTAGTTGCAAAACGCATAAGTGGGTTTTCGTTTTTTGTAGTTGTTACAAAAACTTGGCGTTTGATATTTGCTTTGGTTTTTAGTTTATCTAGGACAATTTGTAATACTGACAAAACTTCTACTGTGTTGCCACTTTTTGAAACAAAGTTGAAAGCTGTTTTTTTGATGTCAACGCTTGCTAGTGTAGAGTAAACAAGGTTAGGGTCAACATTGTCTAGTACTATAACGTTTGTTTTTGTTGGAAGTGCATTTAAGATGCCTTGTGTTGCTAGCGAAGATCCACCAATACCAACTACAATAAGATTGTCGAAGTTTTCTCTAATATGATTTGCAACTTGTTGGATTTCTTCAACTGATTCGTTAGAAATGTTTGCAAATAGTGAATGTTGGTTTTTTGCAAAGTAACTATCAATTGTTGAACTTACTACTTCTTTGTTAAATCTTTTTTCAAATTTTGGATTGTATAATCCGTTAAAATCAATACTAAATAATTCTTTCATAATTTATCCTTTTAAGTATAATACAGTGATTATAATATTATTGTTACAAAAAGTTAATCGTTTTTGTGTGGCTTATGCAAAAGTTTTTGGATTTGGTCTGGGTTTGGATTAAAAAACTCATCATAAACTTTTAATACAGCTGAGTTTGATAGAGCACTTCTTGTAGACAATGTTTTTTCTTTGGTATAAAGGGCGCTTGCTCTTTTTGATAAAACTTGTTCGTAATCTACCCTATCTCTATCAACTATTGGTTGTCCACCACCTCCTACACAACCACCAGGACAAGCCATAACTTCTATAAAGTCATAGTGTTTACCTTGTTTAATATTTTGCATAACTTTGT
>JAZRTN010000070.1:0-4945 GCA_045652045.1 Clostridia bacterium | reverse complement strand
GACCGCTTGGCCTCCGACTTGCAAAAAGGATCAAAGTAAAAAGGGTATAGTTTGCACACATCTGGTCTTACATTATATATATCACACTTTCCGTCTTTAAATGCTTTACAAGAAATGTCCGGATTAAGTGACATATAGCTCTTGCCGTCTTTGTGTTCAATATATTTTTCTCCGCCATATTCAACAATTCTATCAACTTCTTCTTGTGATAATAATATTTGACAAAACATATTTGGGTCGGTATGCTTAAAAGCTTCTTTTAAACCAATAAACTTATTTCCACAGCAGTTTTTCTTGCATTTTTCACATTTGTTCATAATATATTCTTTTTAAGTCCTTTTAAGTTTTAGTTTTAAAAGAGACAGCTATTAAGCTGTCTTTATTTTTTTAACTATAAAAATCAATATCCACACATACAGGTTCTTTGCTGTCTTCTAACAAGATAGCTTCGCCATCTTTTAGGTTTTTAAGGCTTAAATTGTAAGATTTAGTCTTTGAAGCGTTGTTTAGGTGGAATTTGCTTATGTTCTTTTTGTATTCTACATCAATAGTAAGTGTTTGATAATCGTCAGGTTGATTTGAACTTACAAAAAGCTTGCATTCAAAGTTTTTAAGCAAACCACTTGTTTGTTTGCCGTATAGATTAAATAAGTTGTCTAAATTGTCAACTGTTGCGCTGTATTTAATTCTATTGATTCTCGCTTGGTCAACCTTGAAATTTAAGTCATATATAGTATTTTGTCTATCTAAGTGGTCTAGCATAAAGAAAACGTCTTTACATTTTTGCTTTGTACTGCCAATAATTGCTTCTGTATGTAAATATTCTAAAAGCAGTGGAGCATATGCGTTGACAGCTGGTTTATCTTCACTTAACTTGATGTATACAAAAGTTGGTATCTCGCATAAAAATTTACTATGTATAGCATCGCTTGAATCAAACTTTCTCATTTCCTTTGTTTGGAAGTTGTCCAAAGCTTTGCATATAGTTTTAATAAGTGTTTGTCTGCGTTTAGCATTGCAGCCTAACAAAAACTCTGCAAGGTATCTACATTGTTTGCTTTTGCCGTTAAAATACTTGTCAAGATAGGTTTCAGACTTAGATTTTAAATATTGTTTTAAAAACTCATCTGCCTTATCAATACCAAAACTATTTACAGTAGTCTTTTTGTCTTCTAATTGAGCAAGAAGTATAGCCTTAATAAAGTTACAGCATCTTTCATCATTGTCAGTGTCTACTTGATAGATGCTTTCTGCAATGTTACAAACTAAGTCAATATAATACTTGCAATACTCAGGATTGTCTTTTAGGGCTTGTTTGTAGTTTGTAAAAATGCTTTTAAAAACATTTATGCCAATGCTTTTTTTAGGATTTTCTAGGTCAAACTCAACAATATCATATGTATGTTTTAATAGGCTAGATGTAAGACAGTTTGCAACTTTTTCGCCCAAAGAGGTCATTATTATAGTAGGTTGTTGTTTAGAGTTGATTAAATACTCAGCATTAATTATGCAGTAATTTTTTGCTCTAATATCACTAGCGCTATCTACAACCATAACGTTTTGTCTGGTTATAATAGTTCTTTTTCTAAAAACTCTCTCAAAGTTTACAATGTTGCCAACATATTCTGGTTGTTGGTCTTCAACAAAGCAATACTTAGGATTGTCTTTCAAAATTCTTAAAGAATTTGGCTTAATTTCTTTTATCATTCGATATAAACCTCACAATTTTATTATAAAAGTTTAGGGGTGCTATGTCAAATAATTGGCTTAGTTATTTAACTAAATTTACTTTTAACTTTATATAAAATATTTGTTAAAACTAAACCTCTGTGATATACTCTAAATAGATATATGTTAATAGGGGGCAAATATGACCGATATAGAAATAGCAAATAGTGTCGCAATGCAAAAAATCGACAAAATAGCAAAAAAAATAGATATAACTGCCGATCAACTTTACAAGTATGGAGAGTATAAAGCTAAGATAGTGTGCCCGATAGAACAAAACCCAACAAGCAAGCTAATACTAGTAACGGCTATCAACCCGACAAGTGCAGGTATAGGCAAAACAACCGTTTCAATAGGTCTTGCAGACGCTATGGCTTTGTTAAAGAAAAAAGTTTGCCTAGCACTAAGAGAGCCATCCCTTGGTCCAGTATTTGGCATAAAGGGTGGTGCAACAGGTGGTGGATACTCACAAGTTGTTCCTATGGAAGATATAAACTTGCATTTTAATGGCGATTTTCACGCAATCACAAGTGCAAACAATTTGCTTTGCAGTTTAATTGACAACCATATTTTCCAAGGCAATGAGCTAAATATCAATCCAGACAAAGTGCTATTTCATAGATGTGTAGACCTAAACGATAGAGCCCTTAGAGAAATTACTTGCGCCCAAGGTAACAAAAACGGGGTAGCAAGAAAAGACAATTTTACAATAACAGCAGCAAGTGAAGTTATGGCAATACTAACTTTGGCTAAAAACCTTGATGACCTAAAACAAAAATTATCTAACATAATGGTTGCTTTAACATATGATAATAAGCCAGTATATGCCAAAGATTTACAAGCACAAGATGCTATGACAATTTTACTTAAAGACGCAATTTACCCCAATTTAGTTCAAACTTTGAGCCATACGCCTGCTTTGGTGCATTGTGGACCATTTGCAAACATAGCTCATGGTTGTAACAGCGTAGTTGCTACAAAACTTGCTATGTCAAAAGCAGATTATACTATAACAGAAGCTGGTTTTGGTGCAGATTTAGGTGCCGAAAAATTCTTAGACTTAAAGTGTAGACTAAATGACCTAAAACCAAACTGTGTAGTAATAGTAGCAACAATCAAAGCCTTAAAACTACACGGTGGAGTTGATAAAACCGACCTTGATACTCCAAATAAACAAGCTGTTTCAAAAGGTCTTGACAATCTAATTAAGCACGTAGAAACTATCCAAAACGTATATAAACTACCACTTGTAGTTACTTTAAATAGTTATCTTACAGATACCAAAGAAGAGATTAATTTAGTAAAACACGCAATCAATAAACTTGGTGTTAAGTTCTGTATCAACAATGTTTGGGCAAAAGGTGGCAAAGGTGCAAAGGAACTAGCCAATATTGTTGTTGACCTATGCGAACAAGATAACTCACAATTTAGTTTTGCGTATAACCTTGAAGATACCGTTGAGCAAAAAATAACAGATATAGCTACCAAGGTTTATGGAGCAGATGGTGTAGAGTTTTTAGACAAAGCAAAATCAAGTATAAAAACAATTAATGAGTTGGGGCTGAGTAACCTACCAATAGTGGTTGCAAAAACTCAATATAGCCTAAGCGACAACCAAAAACTTCTTGCAAGACCAACCAACTTTAAAATAACTATTAGAGATATCGAAATACGTACAGGAGCAGGTTTCTTAGTAGCACTAGCGGGCAATATGCTACTTATGCCAGGCTTGTCAAAAGTTCCAGCTGCCGTTGGTATGAAAATTGATAATGATTCAAATATAGAAGGATTGTTTTAAGGAGAAAAATTATGGGATTTTTCAGAAGAAAACGAGAAACGGTATATAAAAAACGTAGAAACCTACTAGAAGAAGATTCTCAACCACTTCAAGACCAGCCAGAACAAACACTTTATTACAATGATGGTGATGGCATAGAAGAAGTCGATGATATTATGGATTATAATATCTATAAGCACGAACAAGAAATGAAGAAACGTCGTCAGGATATAATTGATACAAAACGACGTTACCAAAAACGCCTAGAACTAAAAGAGCATATTTTCCAAAGAAGACAAACCTCTTCTTCTGAGGACTATTCAAGCATACTTGATCATTCAGATTGCAACTCGCCAGATAGAAGTATTGTTTTTGGCAACTTAACAAAAGTAAAATACCCAGCAATAGTCACATTTGACTACGAAGAATATAACGGCTATGCTTTTGGATATGAGAGCTGCACAGGTAGAGGAGCAGGTCTTGAAGAATGTTTAAGAGAAATAGCTCTTGACTTACGATATCCACTACAAGACTTTTATAACGAAAATGGCTATATTCCATCATATACCCGTAGTCAAATACTTAATGATGGTAAAGCTCAATCAGATATCAACAACGGCGCAAAAATAAAACTTGTCGAAGTTGAGATAGATACTAATAGCCTTGGTTATCATTAAAATTTATAAAATTTTGTAAAAATAATAGACTTTTTGCAAAAATTTTTCTATTATAAAGATAGGGAGAAAAACATACTATGGCTAC
Organism: Clostridia bacterium; assembly: GCA_045652045.1. Classification (GTDB taxonomy): domain Bacteria; phylum Bacillota; class Clostridia; order Christensenellales; family UBA1242; genus CAKVLS01. The sequence continues at coordinate 678 of JAZRTN010000070.1, read as the reverse complement.
AAAAGATATACAAAAAACATTAGATGTTTTTGAACAATCAAAAAGCTCTCACTCACCAAGATTAACTACATATCTTGCATACTTACAATCAGCATACGAAGATAAGCAAGATGAGTTTAAGTCTAAACTAGCCGAATCAGAAGGTGAGTACGAAGAAACTTTTGTCGTAACAGATGAGCAAAACCCAATATCACTAGATGACACACAATATTTTAAAGTTCAAGACGGTAGACTTCTTATTGAAACTGTTTATACTGACGAAGAAGGGGTCCAATCAGATGCTTTTGAACTAGAAGGTGTAAAAACAGCTTCTTTAAAAATTAGCTGTGACGAAATTGGTTTCAAACTTTTTGACTCTCACGAAAACAAAATTTACCACGAAAAAATCCAAGTTCAAACCCAAGGTGGTGCAGCAAAGTTTGTTGCTACTATCAAAGACTTTCCAAAAAGAGAAGGTCAACAACCTCCATCAATCTAGGCTAGATTTATGCTAGTCTATTTTCGGTGGCACAAAATTGGCATAATTTTAGGCTAAATTTGTGGCTTAATATTGACAACATAAATCTTTAATCCAAATCTAATTTTATAAGATTTGGATTTTTTATTGTCAAAATCACTTTTAAAAAATCTTAAATTTTAAGGAGTATTTATGGATAGCAGTGTAAATGAAACACAATC
>JAZRTN010000069.1:0-2916 GCA_045652045.1 Clostridia bacterium | reverse complement strand
CACTAGCCACCTTTTAATATATAATGAAGATATAAGGAGAAGAGATGTTCAGAGCAATTTTCAGATTTTTTGGCAAACTGATAAAAAGAGTTTTAAAATTTGCTTGGTGGCTTATTAAAGGATTTTTAACACCTTGGGGCTTAATTATTAGACTTGTTTTTATTGGTGCCGTCGTGGGGCTTGTTCTTTGGATAGTCTTATAGTTAATTATGGAAAAAGTTAAAAAGAACCCATGGGTTACCCTTTGTAAGGTAATCTTGATATTAATATTTGTTGTTGTTTTGATTTTTGGAAGTATATTAGCTTTTATCAAAATCAAATATGACATCAACTTATTTACAGCAATCAAACAACTTAAAGCTTTTGGTAAAAAACCTAATGTAGAAAAAATTGTCACTTACCCTATTGACGACACAAGTCTTGATAATGCTCTATTAAAAATTGATGGCGTTGGACTAAGTTCAATATACACTAGAAATGGCAATGATGTAGAGTTTGGTTTGGACAATATTCAAGGGGCTGTTGCTATGAGTGGAGAATTGGCTTTATCTGATAAGGAACTTGCTTCAATTGTCAATTCATACTTCAACTCTATGTTAAGTGATGTTGTACCGGAAGAAGGCCAAGATGTTTTGGGAGACACTGCTGAGGTTGTTCAAATTAAAATAACTGATGTTCAAACTCTTGCTGGTGGATTAACTTCTGCAAATTTAAACATTATTGCAAAAGCAGACATGACTTCTTTTAAACAAATGCTTACTTCTTTCCCACTTAGTTTAATCAAAGATTATATTCCTAAAACATTATACATTAATTCAACAACAAAAATAACCATGACAGATGACACATTATACACTGTAAACCCTGTTGATTTAAGACTTAACAATTTCACTTCAAAACAAACATCTGAATTTATTAAGTTGATTGATAAATTAATAGGTACTGGTAGTGCTTTTGAATTAAACAAAAACATTGGCGAACTAGTTTGTGAAGTACTTATTGGCAACCCAGATGCCACTGAGGGTATTGTATATTCTCTAAGAGATGCTGGTGCAAAATCTTGCGGATTTAGAGATGTATCTGGCGCTGGACATTTTTATATAAGCACACAAGAAACTGTGGTTTAGTTAATCTAAACCACTTTTTTTATTAAAACATAAAAGTTTTGTATATAATTTATTAAAATTTCTATAAAGTTTAAAATGTTGCTTTATTTTTTTAATTAATTTATGTATAATGTTACTAGCAGAGTATAATAAACATATTGTTATGTTTTTGCTCTACACAAACTTTTAATTAATTTAGGTGAGTTTATGATAGAAATCAAAAAACTAAATAAAATACACCACAACCGTGGAGGACATGATGTCCACGCAATCAAAGACCTTGACTTAACCTTTGATGACACAGGCATAACTGTTATTGCTGGTAACAGTGGTAATGGTAAATCAACTTTGTTAAGCATCATTGGTGGCCTTGATTCTTTTGATGATGGTAACGTATTTGTTAACGGCGTAGACATACATAGTTTTAACAACAAACAACTTGATGCTTACAGAAGCAACTATGTTGGCTTTATCTTCCAAGAATACAACCTTATCAACAACCTAACCGTTGCAGATAATATTAAACTTGGTAGAGCTTTTGATGGCGACAAAGTTAGTGACGAGATTGTTAACTCTATTTTGAAAACGGTTCAACTCGAAGGTTTTAACGAACGTATGCCAGCAGAGTTATCTGGTGGTGAAAAACGTAGGGTTTCTATTGCAAGAACACTTATCGCTTCACCTGAGATTTTGTTAGTTGACGAACCTACAAGCTCTCTTGATAAAGAAAACACAGCTCTTGTTTGGGATATCATTAAAGAGTTCTCAAAAACACATTTGGTTATTGCCATCACTCACCGTGACAGCGTAATAAGCAAATATGCAGATAGAGTTGTTACTCTTAAAAAAGGTGAAATAGAAAAAGACGAACGCTTAACTAAGAAAAGAAGAAAGAAAGCTTCTGACCAAACAAACTTTGATTCAAATGTTCCTTTTGAACAAAGACTTAAAAAAGGTCACTTGCGTAGCGAATACACTTTCAACTTTGCGTTCTCTTACTTAAAGTCTAAAAAATTAAGTACTTTCTTTGTAGTGTTATTATCTTGCTTGTCTTTGTTATTTTTTAGTGTTTTCTTTATACTTAACAGCTACAACAATGCACACGCACTAGCAGGGTCAATAAGCGCAGCAGATGTTCCTTATGTTACTTATTATAACGGAACGCAGTCCAACCCAGAAAGAATAACCACCACAGACAAAAACACTCTTGAAAAAGACCTTGGCAAAGTTTCTCACAAATTAACAGACAATCTTCACTATATGACAAGAGTTAACTATTCTGTAAACTTTGGTTCAGGTTTTTATAGTTCAAATAACAGAAGCTTCACTCTTACTGGATTTATTGAAACTCGCCAAGATATGGGCGAACTTCAAATAGGTCAAACAAACAGCTTTGGCCAAAAACTTCTAGCTGGTAGCTATCCAAGTTTTGATCAACCAAACAAAGTTGTTATAAGCGACTACTTTGCAGAGTTGTTATTAAAATATGGTGTAGAGCTTGAAGATGGTTCTTTTGAATCTTTCAGTTCAGCACAACAAAGCAATTATGATTTAATTGTAAACAAAACAATTAGACTAAACAATGGTACACTTGCAATAAGTGGTGTATATCAAACAGACTACAAACCATATGTTGATTCTTCTATGAATTTTAGAGGATACAACGAAGCTGAGTTTGAATACAAACTAGAAAACGTTTATAGCGTTGTTCATACAGTACCAGGCTACATCACAAGCTATGCTACTCAAAACACTTCTTTACAAAACACTCTTGTAAGTTTGTTAAAAGGTGGCAATAAGCTAACTTACC
>JAZRTN010000068.1:0-17160 GCA_045652045.1 Clostridia bacterium | reverse complement strand
TAATATACTTTTAAGCAATACAAAAGTTATGTTTTTTTTGGATTGTTCCATATACTACCCCTTTTTTATAACATATGAGTAGTCTCTTAATTTTATGATAAAAAAAAGACTAGCCTTTGCTAGTCAAATTTTATTAATTATTTTTTTGTTGAAGCTGATTTTTTTGCAGTTGATTTTTTAGTAGATTTTTTTGCAGGCTCTTTTACTTCTTCGCTTGCTTCTTCTACTTTTTCAACTTCTTCTTTCTTTTCTTCTTTTACTTCTTGTTTTTCTACTTTTTCTTCTTTCTTTTCTGGCTCAATAACATTGCCGTCTTGGTCAAGAACGATTTCTTCTTTTGTATCTTTACCTAGGATAACTGACATATTAACGTTGATGTAACTTACGTTTTTGCCTTCACCAGATTTGATAAGAGCGATTTTGCCAAAGTTTGTTTCAGTGATACTTACGATTTCACCATAAATACCTGCGTTGGTAACAACTTTGTCACCTGCTTTTAGTTCGTTAAGCATTTCTGCTTGTTTGTCGCCTTGTTTTTTGCGAGTAACCATACTTACAACTAGCATAGCAACTAATAATACTAATAGTAATAAAATTGGCCAGCTTGTTGCAAAGCTAAATTTTTGTGCTAATAATAGAGATTTCATATTTAAAATTTCCTTTTATTTGTTATTCAAAATAATTTTGACAAAGTCATTATATATTAAAATTATTTATTTTCAAAATACTTTTTGTGCGATTTTTAGAGAAATTAGTCATTAGAACCATATTTTTTATAAAACTCTGCTCTAAAATCTAAAAATCTGTCGTTATTGATTGCCTCTCTTATGTCTTCCATTAATTTAATTAAAAATCTTAGGTTATGTAAACTCAACATTCTTGCGCCTAAAATTTCGTTAGTGTTCATAAGATGTCTTAGGTATGCTTTTGTATAATGTTTGCAGCAATAACAGTCACATTCATCATCAAGTGTTGTAAAATCTTCTTTATACTTAGCGTTTTTTACTACTACTTTACCTTTGCTTGTAAAGGCTGTACCGTTACGAGCAATACGAGTAGCTAAAACACAGTCAAACATATCTATACCACGCAAAACGCCTTCTATTAAGCAGTCAGGACTGCCTACACCCATAAGGTATCTTGGTGAACTTTCTGGCAAGTGAGGTTTTAATTCATCAAGCATTTCGTACATCATTTCTTTTGGTTCACCAACAGACAATCCACCAATTGCTACACCACATTTTACATAAGGCATAACCCTTTCTAAGGCTTCTACTCTTAGGTCTTTATAAAAATTGCCCTGCACTATTGGGAATAGCATTTGCTTTGGGTTTTGTTGTGCTTGGTAGCATCTATCTAGCCACATAATTGTTCTGTCTAGGGCTTTTTTGGCGTATTTATGGTCTGTGCCGTATGGAGTACATTCATCAAAAGCCATTATTATATCTGCACCTAAATCATTTTGTATTTGCATACATTTTTCTGGTGTCATATATAATTTTTCGCCGTTTAAGTGAGATTTAAATTCTACACCATCGTCTGAGATTTTTCTAAGATCAGACAAAGAAAATACTTGAAACCCACCACTATCGGTAAGTATTGGTTTATCCCAAGCCATAAATTTGTGAAGGCCACCTGCTTTACTTACAAGCTTTTCGCCTGGGCGAAGATGTAGGTGGTAAGTGTTAGATAAGATAATTTGTGCACCTATATCGTATAAGTCTTGTGGAGTTAAACTTTTTACGGTTGCTTGTGTACCAACCGGCATATAGATAGGTGTTTGTATAACGCCATGAGGGGTTTTAAACTCACCTGTTCTTGCACCTGATTGTTTGCAGACGTGCGTTGTTTTATATTCAAATTCCATAAAATTTTCCTTAAATTTGTATTAGTGCAAAAATGTAGCATCGCCAAAACTAAAAAATCTATATTTATCTTCAACTGCTGTTTTGTACATATCCATAGCTAAGTCATAACCAAGGTAAGCACAAACTAACATAATAAGAGTGCTTTCTGGTAAGTGGAAGTTTGTAATGATAGAATCTACCACTTTAAATTTGTATGACGGATAGATAAATATATTTGTGTTTGCTTTTTGAGCTACTACTGCACCATTTATGTTTGAACTTTCTAAGGTTCTAACTGATGTTGTACCAACGGCTATTATTTTATTGCCGTTTTGTTTTGCTTTGTTTATTGTGTCGGCTGCTTGTTGAGTTACTTCATAATATTCGGTATGCATATCGTGTTCCAAAATATTTTCGCACTTAACAGGTCTGAAAGTGCCAAGCCCTACGTGCAATAGTATTTCTACAACTTCAACACCTTTTGCTTTGATTTTTTCAAGTAGTTCTGGTGTAAAATGTAAGCCAGCAGTTGGAGCTGCTGATGAGCCGTTTGTTTTAGAATAAACTGTTTGGTAACGTTCTCTATCTTGAAGTTTTTCTTTGATATATGGTGGAAGTGGCATAATACCCACTTCGTCAAGTCTTTGTTCAAAAGCACCTTCAAAGCTAAATCTTACAAGCCTACCTCCGGCATAGCCAAGGTCTTGTATAATTTCGCAACTAAAATTAGGGCTAAACTCTACAACAGAGCCAATCTTTAATCTTTTTGCGTTGCCTACCAAGGCTTCCCAATCGGTAGTGTTTATTCTTTTTAATAAAAACACCTCAATATTGGCGCCGGTTTGACGTTTTTTGCCAAGAAGTCTACATGGTATAACTTTTGTATTGTTTATTACTAAAACGTCGCCTTTGTTTAAATAATCGATTATATCATAAAAATGTTTATGTTCTAGTTGACCTGTTTGCTTATCACACACAAGTAGCCTTGAATGGTCTCGTGGCTCAATTGGAGTTTGGGCTATAAGTTCTTGTGGCAAATCATAATAGTAACTAGATAATTTAGTTAAGTCCATCAAGGTTTCCTTTTTGTAATGAATTTAGTTGGGTTTGTTTTTCTTCGCTAAGTTCTACACCCATATGTTTATATGCTGGTGGCAAAGCTACTCTACCACGAGGTGTTCTTGCGATAAAACCAAGTTGGATAAGATATGGTTCATAGACATCTTCGATTGTGCCAGCTTCTTCGCCTGTTGCTGCTGATAATGTATCAAGTCCAACAGGTCCGCCGCCAAATTTTACTAAGATATTTTGTAAAATTCTTCTATCGATAAAGTCTAAGCCTAGCTCGTCTATATCCATAAGTTTTAAGGCTTGTTTTGCCATTTCTATATCTACTTTGCCAGTACCTTTGACTTGCGCATAGTCACGCACTCTTTTTAAGATACGGTTAGCAATACGTGGTGTGCCACGACTACGCTTGCCTATTTCTAAAATAGCTTGGTCATCTATATCTATTTTCAAAATATTAGCACTACGTTTTACGATAGTTGCCAACTCTTCGGTAGAATATAGTTCTAGTCTTGCAAGTACGCCAAATCTATCACGTAATGGTGAACTAATACTACCTGCTTTGGTTGTAGCACCAATCAGAGTAAATGGTTGGATTTTTAGACGCATATTTCTTGCAGATGGGCCTTTACCTACGATAAAGTCAAGAGCAAAGTCTTCCATAGCAGGATAAAGTATTTCTTCTACTGAGTGGTTTAGTCTATGTATCTCGTCTATAAACAAAACATCATTTTTGTTTAGATTGGTAAGTATTGCGGCTAAATCTGCTGCGTGTTCAATAGTTGGACCTGATGTAATCTTAATTTGTGTACCTAGCTCATTTGCGATTATATGAGAAAGTGTTGTTTTACCTAGTCCTGGTGGGCCGTATAGCAAAACGTGGTCTAGGGCTTCTTTACGAGTTTTTGCAGCCTCTATATAGATACTTAGGCTATCTTTGATTTTTTGTTGGCCAACGTATTCAGTTAGCTTTGTTGGTCTAAGTGAATTTTCTACTTCGGCATCAGTCATTGTTCTGGTGCTGGTAAATAGTTTGTTATCTTCCATATTAGTTACCCATATTCCTTAAAACTTTTGCAATGATATCTTCGGCTGAACTATCTTCGCTAGCAAAGTTACGAGCAAGTGTAAGTGCTTCGTTTTTGTTGATACCAAGACTAACTAGTGCCAAGACTGCTTCGTCAATTGCTTTGGTGTCTGCCATAAGTGGTTGGTTTTGGCCGTCTATTAAAGGCATATAGTCAACTTTGTCTTTTAGTTCAACAACAATGCGTTCTGCTGTCTTTTTACCGATACCTTTGGTAGAAGAAAGCACTTTGATATCTTGTGTTGCGATTGCTACTGACAAGTCGCTTAGTGAAATATTAGACAATATTGAGACGGCGGCTTTTGGCCCCACACCACTAACTGAGATTAATTTTAAAAACATTTGCTTTTCGTCTTGGGTTAAAAATCCATACAAAGCAACACCAACGTTTTCAGCTAGCTGAAAATATGTATAAATTTTTACTTCTTCGCCAAGTGCTGGTAAGTTAAAGATTGTTTGGTTAGAAACATTTAGTTCATAACCAATACCGTTATTTTCTAAAACTAAAATATTGTCTTGTTTTTGTCTAATTGTTCCGATAATAAACGAAAACATTGTCTACTCCTTAAATTTGATTATTGCTAATTTTGTTGTTTGTTTGAGAATGAGTTATTGCAACTGCTAGCGCATCTGCAGCGTCGTCTGGTCTAGGTATTTTGTCAAGACCTAGTATAGTCTTTACCATAAACTGTATTTGCTTCTTTTCAGCTCTACCGTGACCTGTAAGTGCTTGTTTTATTTGCAAAGGTGTATATTCAAATAGTCTGCCCATTTTTTGAATGCAAGCAAGTACAATAACACCCCTTGCTTGTGCTACTGGAATAATTGTCTTTTGGTTTTTGAAAAAGAACAACTCTTCCAAAGCTACTTCGTCTGGCTTATATCTATCAATTAGAGCACTAATACCCTCATAAACCATAGCTAGTCTTGTAGCGATGCTTTCTTCCTTAGGTGTTTCGATTACACCGTAATCAATAACCTTAATGTCGTTTGTTTTTTCTATTATCCCGTAACCCACAATGCCTATGCCTGGGTCTATTCCTAAAATAACCATATTGTGCCCTTTTATACATAATAATACTACCCCAAATCAACCTTCAAAGTCAAACAAATATTCGACCATAAATATAATAATTAAATAATATACAGTTATATCTTGTCAGTTTTAAGATCAAGTTTTGTTGATAATTTTTTAGTTAATTTTAAGTTGAAATTTGTGGCAAAAATTTAAATTTTAGTATTGAATACTAAAAATAAATATGCTAGAATAAATTTAGTAAAATTTTTAGGGGAAAGATATGAGCACTTTTGATATGACAACACAAAAAATAACAAGAAGCCTAGCTATGTATGCTGCGTCTAGCTTGGAAGCAAAAATGTATGGCGATTCTCTTATGGAACAATACCACCAAGATGGCATTAAATCAGTAACAGACTATGACTTAGTGCACCTAGATACACAAGTTTCAGAAGCTGGCGTTCTTAGAGAAGACTACCTACAAATTAAAAAAGACTATATATCTGCAAAAGGCGAACAAGCCTTTACAAAAGATATGCTAAAAAGAGAAACAGAGAGTAACAAAAATTATAGTTCAGCCCAAACAACACTTAGCGTACTAGGTAACGAATACGACCAATACCAATTAGAAAGAAGAAGCCATTCTTCAAGTAGATACAGCGATTATGAACAATTCTAACCCACTTTAAAGGAGTTAAAAAATGGAATTTAAAGATGTACCTTACTACATGCTATATGATGTATTGCTAAAATATAGAAACGACGCAGTTAACGCAAAAGTATATGGTAACAACCTACTAGAACATGATGCTGACGTATATGATATGACAGTTTTGCACGGTATAGAAAAAGGTGAACTAAGAGAGTATTTAAAACAACTTAAAGGTGATGTTTCTACTTTAATTAGTATGGTAGAAACTGCACAAGACTCTAAACTAGAATGGGAAGCAATAAAAGAAGGCTACCTAGCTAATCATGATATATCTGATTTAAGCGCATACAAGTCAATGATGGCAAAAGCAGATGACTCACTTGTTTGTGCTGAAACTATGCAATCTATGGCCATTGATAGATACAATCATAGAAAAGAAAATATGCCTCACTTTGTTATTAATACTACCCCACAAGAACCACCAAAAGTCCAATAATATATAAAACAAGGTATTAAACCTTGTTTTTTTGTGCCAAATAATCTAAAAGTGACAAAAGATATACAAGTTGTTGATTATATTGGCCAACACAAAATTAGATAAATTTTAATATTAGGCATTGCAAAATGTGACAAGATGTGATATTATAATAAAAACCAAGGAGGGATATTGGTACATGTGGAATCCAAGTGATTACGAAGATGACAGACAAGATAGAAGCCACGAAATATATATGGAGATGGCTTATGAAAAATTTCTTGCTTCACTAGGCAAGTACGAAGATTGCTGTCAAAGAACAAGAGACTTTATAAGAGAAGTTGGAATGTCTGTTAGCATTGGCAAATTTGATATAGAACAAGCTAAAAAATATCTAGCAGAAGAAGCAAAAGCACAAGGCATTTATTTTATAGAAAAGCATGCTTTATTCTCACAAATCGACCATGTAGAATATGTAACAGCAAAAGACAAACAAAGAGACGAAGATGTAGCTCAACTACACACTTCAAACCAAATTGGAGTTAAAGCATTAGAAGCGTCTGAGGGTAAATCTTTAAGTAAACTATATCAACCATCATTTTATGATTTTGGAATGGCAGAAGAAGCAAGTGCAGAACCTGAAACACATACAGAAGATACAACAGCTACTCCACCAGCTCCAAAGCAAGATGATCCAACACAAAAATAGTTAATACAGTTGTTAAACAAATAATTAATAAAAGGAAGTAATTATTATGCCAACAATGAAAGAAGAACCAAACAGAAGAGATTATACACGTTCTGATATATATACAGAGGATATGCAAGATTATAGCCACGAACACAGAAGTGTATTTAGATATGAAGAAGCTTTAAAACATCTAATTGATGAAAGCAACCTTACACACGAACAAGCATTAGCCATTAAAGAGCAACTTGGCGACAAGCCAATCAAAATGGAAACTCTTGAACAATTAGCTGCAAGATTTGAAACAGCAATAACTACTTATAGAAAAGGTGAAGCAGATTTTAAGGACAGAGCAACTTATAGCTCTTATATCGAAGAACCAAAAGTAGATCCAGAAAACCCACATCTTAACAAACAAGATGTCGAACAAAGAGAAGCAGCTTATGGTCAAGCAAGAGAATTGTATGATATGTTCCCACAAGCAGTAATGCCTAACGGAACTATTACAATGGTATTCCCTACCTTTACAATTCCTTCTTCACAAGCTAAAAACCAAGAACAATAAAATTAAGCACGGCAAATAACCGTGCTTTTATTTTTAATATTATTGTTATGATTATATAACTATTGTTTAAGTAATTAAATTGCGTTTTTCTACGTAATATAGCGCAAAAGTTAAAAGTTATTAGATAGCACTAGAAAGTAAAGTATTCTTTTTTAGATAAATTATATTTAAATAATAGATTAAACAAATAAAAAAACCACTTTAAAAAAGTGGTTGTTTTTAATTAAATTATTCTTCGTCTTCGTCATCTGGAAGATTTACGTTGTGATAAACTTCTTGAACGTCATCAAGTTCTTCTAACATATCAATCATTTTGATAAATGTGCTTTGTTGTTCTGGTTTTAGGTCGATTAATGTTTGTGGAACTAGTGTTACTTCGGCATTTTCAAAGTTTAGGCCTTGTGCTTGCAAGTTGTCTCTAACTTCGTTGAAGTTTGAAGGGCTTGTGATAATTTCGTACTCGTCGCCTTCATCAATAACGTCGTCAGCGTTTGCTTCTAGGCACATCATAATGATTTCGTCTTCTACCATATCAGGTGTTTTTATAAGTTCTAAAATACCTTTTTTGTCGAATAGGTATGACACGCAACCTGTTGAACCCATACTACCACCCAACTTATCAAATGCATGACGAACGTCACCAGCTGAACGGTTTTTGTTATCGGTAAGACATTTAACTATAACTGCACTGCCTCCAACGCCATAGCCTTCGTAAGTGATTTCTTCATAATTGATTGAGTTAAGTTCGCCACTTGCTTTTTTGATGCTACGTTGAATATTGTCGTTTGGCATATTGTTTGATTTTGCTTTTGCAACAGCATCTCTTAATCTTGAATTGCTGTTTACATCACTGCCACCCATTTTTACTGCTACTGCTATTTCTCTACCGATTTTAGTAAATAATCTACCACGAGCAGCGTCTGTTTTTCCTTTGGCTCTACGAATAGTAGCCCATTTGCTATGTCCTGACATTATTTTTCTCCTTTTTTATAATTTAAAATATACATTGCAATGCCGGCACTAACACCTGCATTTAGAGATTCTAGTTTTGGGTTCATAGGGATAGTAATTTTTTGACTAGCAAGCTCAATTAGTTCTTTACTTAGTCCATTACCTTCGTTGCCTATTGCAAGCCCATAAAGGTCATTTTTAGGCTCAAAATCGTATATATTTGTGCCATTTAAGTTTGTGCAGATAAGTTCTAGGTTATTATCCTTAACCATACTCATAAGTTCTTGTTGGCTAAGTTTATATATATTTAGACCAAATATAGCACCCATAGTACTACGAAGAACTTTTGGTGATTTGTAATTAACACAGTTGATTAAATATAAATCAAGATAGTTAGCACCTAAGGCCGTTCTGATAATTGTACCTAGGTTGCCTGGATCTTGTATATTATCTAAAACTAAAAAGTTATGAGTTGGAGTTACAAGCTTTTTGTCTTTAAACTGCACACTAGCTATTATACCCTGAGGAGTTTTTGTGCTAGATAAGTTTTTGATAATATGCTCACTTACGATATAAGTGTCGTATTTATCAAAATCAAGTTCGCTTTTGTACTCTTCATACTTTTGTTCTGTTAACAAGATCTTTTCTATTTGTAAATTATTGTTGATAACCTCTCTAATTATCTTAATACCCTCGACTATTACAATGTCGGTTTGGTTATCTTTAAGTGAGTTAAGGGTTTTAATAAGAGGGTTACTTGTACTAGAAATATACTGCATATACTCTACCTTTTTTTAATAAAAAATCTCGCAAAAGCTCTTTGCGAGATAATTTTACTAAGCGTTAGCTAATTGTTTTTTTGCTGTTTCTGCAAGAGTTGCAAATGCACTCTTATCATTAACTGCCATTTCTGCAAGAACTTTTCTGTTTAGGTTGATGTTAGCTAATTTTAGACCATGCATAAATTGGCTGTATGAAATGTCGTTTACACGGCAAGCTGCGTTGATACGAGCAATCCATAGTTGACGCATATCTCTTTTTCTTTGTTTACGGCCGATATAAGCATATTGACCACTTTTCATAACTGCTTGGTTAGCTACTCTGAAAAGAGTTGATTTTGCGCCTCTATAACCTTTGGCTGCTTTTAAAACGGCTTTTTTATGTTTTGCTTTATTTACACTTCTTTTAATTCTCATAGTTGTACTCTCCTTCTATTAGCCTTGAACCATTGTTTTGATAGTTTTTGCTTGTGTTTCGTTTACATAAGCGCCTTGACGTAAATTACGTTTACGTTTTGTAGTCTTTTTGTTTAGAATGTGTCTTTTGCCTTGTTGGCTGCGTTTAATAACACCTGATGGTTTTACTGTGAAACGCTTTTTTGCTGAGCTGTTTGTTTTTTGTTTTGGCATAATAATTTCTCCTAAAATATTTATTTTTTAACTGGGGCTATAACCATAATGATGTTTCTACCCATAATTTCGGCTTGTTTTTCTACCAAACCTACATCTTGCAAATCTTCTGCAAAAGCATTCATAACTGCGATGCCTGCTTCTGGACGAGCTTGTTGTCTACCACGCATACGGATTGTAACCTTAACTTTGTCGCCATTGCCTAGGAACTTGCGTGCGTGTTTTGCTTTGACTTCGATATCGTGACGCTCGATAGTCATTGAAAGTTGAATTTCTTTGATTTCAACTACTTTTTGAGCTTTACGTTGCTCTTTAAGCTTTTTGGTTTGCTCAAATTTGTATTTACCATAGTTCATAAGTTTGCATACAGGTGGTTCTGCATTTGGTGAAATAAGAACAAGGTCTAAATTTTGTTCGTCAGCGATATGGTTAGCTTCTGTGCTAGAAACGATACCAAGTTGTTCGCCATTTTCACCTACAAGTCTTACCTTTGGTAAATTGATTTGGTCATTAATAAGTTGATCTTTAATGGTTTTACCCTCCCTAAAAATTGTATCCAAGAAAAAAAGGTGAATGCCCAAAGCACCCACCTAAAATTACTAATCACTAAATTATGAATAATAACTACCGATCTGAGTAAACTCGAACGGTGAGAAGCGGATACTTCTTCTTGAACGCTATAATAATATCATACACAAGTTTGTATGTCAACAACTTTTTTGTGTTTTTTAAAAAAGTTTTTAATAATATTATAGACTAAATAAATTTGCATTACTTTATCTCTTTGCTGTCACTTTCTTGGTTTAAATCAGCAATAAGTTTGTCTAATGACATAACGCCTAAATCGCCTAGTTTGCGATGACGAACGGCAACAACTTTGTCATCACGCTCTTTATCACCAACAACAACCATATAAGGTACTTTTTGAAGTTGTGCTTGTCTAATCTTTTTGCCGATTTTTTCGTTGCGGTCATCTAACTCTACTCTAAAACCAGCGTTTGCAAGTTGGTTTTTAACATCAACTGCATAGTCAAGGTTAGAATCTGCAATGTTCATAACAACAACTTGTGTTGGAGCAAGCCATAGTGGGAATGCGCCAGCATATTTTTCGATAAGGTATGCAAGAGTACGCTCATAGCAGCCGATTGAAGTTCTGTGGATAATATAAGGGTTTTTCTTATTGCCGTCGCTATCAACATATTCCATACCAAATTTTTCTGCAAGCATTTGGTCGATTTGGATAGTAATAAGAGTATCTTCTTTACCCCATACGTTTTTGATTTGGATATCTAGTTTTGGTCCGTAGAAAGCTGCTTCGCCTACACCTACTTGGTAAGGGATTTCTAGGTTTTTAAGTATTTTTTCCATACTAGATTGAGCTTCAACCCATTGTTCTGCTGTACCGATATATTTTTCTCTATTGTCAGGATCCCATTGAGAGAATCTGTATGAAGCGTCTTCGTATAGACCCAAAGTTTTTAGCATATAGATTGCTAGTTCCAAACAGCCTTTGAACTCTTGTTCAAGCTGTTCAGGAGTACACATTAAGTGGCCTTCTGAGATAGTAAATTGTCTTACTCTAATTAGGCCATGCATTTCGCCACTATCTTCGTTTCTAAATAGAGTTGAAGTTTCGTTGTATCTTAGTGGCAAATCTCTATATGATCTTGCTCTGTTTAGGTATGCTTGGTATTGGAACGGACAAGTCATTGGACGCAATGCAAAAACTTCTTTATCTTTGTTTTCATCACCTAAAACGAACATACCATCACGGTAGTGATCCCAGTGACCAGAGATTTTGTATAGGTCGCTTTTTGCCATAAATGGAGTTTTTGTTAAAAGCCAGCCGTGTTTTTGTTCTACGTCTTCAACAAATCTTTGAAGCAATTGAACTACTCTTGCACCTTTTGGTAAAAGTATTGGCAAACCTTGACCGATATAGTCAACAGTTGTAAATAGTTCTAACTCTCTACCAAGTTTGTTGTGGTCACGTTTGATTGCTTCTTCTTGTTTTGCAACATATTCTTTAAGGTCTTTTTTGTCGCAGAAACCATAAACATATATTCTTTGAAGCATTTTGTTCTTTTCGCTACCACGCCAGTATGCTCCACTTACTCTGTTAAATTTAATAGCAAAGCCACGAAGGAATTTTGTATTTTCTACGTGAGGGCCACGACATAAGTCATACCAGTCTTCGCCAAGATAATAAACTGAGATTGGTTCATCTTGTGGTAATTCTTCGATAAGTTCTATCTTGTAAGGTTGATCTTTGAACATTTCTAGGGCTTGTTCTTTTGAAACTTCTTTTCTTACAAAGTCTTGGTTTGCGTTAATAATTTCACGCATTTTGTTTTCGATTTTTTCAAAATCATCAGGAGTGATGCTATCGTTTAAATCAAAGTCATAATAGAAACCATTGTCAATGCTTGGTCCTATTGCAAGTTTTACATCACTATAAAGTTGGCACACAGCTTTTGCCAAAACGTGGCTCATACTATGGCGCATCATCATTTCTTTTTCTTCCATAATTGTTTCTCCTAAAATATTGTTTTTTGTTAATGGCTCAAAAATAGCCAATTTTTATACTAAATAATAAACTTAATTACAACCCTTACGGGTAAACAAAGCGTATTTCATAACTTACCCCTTTACAATAAAAAAATCGCCCTTTGCACTATTGCAAAAAGGACGAAGAAATAAACTACTCCGCGGTTCCACCTTAATTGTCTTAAAAACCACTCATTTATCTTTTATCGCAAAAGACTAACGCGCCATAGTCAAAAGGTGGTTTCATTAGTTTAATTTTGTATCTGTCTTCCAGCCTAGGACAAACTCTCTGTGACAAAGGTTTAAACAACTACTTGTCTTTATCAACCTATGGTATTAAGTTATGTAATAATTATATTACCAAAATATTTTATTGTCAACAATTATTTTACAATTTCGATACGGTCACTGAAAAGTTCAAAGATTAGATTGATTGTATTATCTTTAATATCAGTATTGCAATGCAGTTTAATTTTTTGTGGGCTTAAAGTAATGAGTGCTGTTATTAAAAATGAATCCCCGTAATCTGTTATATCCCCCAACAAAACATCATCAATGGGCTCACCGTTTAATCCTGACAATTCGTAAGTATTGTCTTTTAGTTTAATATTTACTTCTTTTGTTCGATAGTCAAGGTTGCTTATGATAAACTTTAACAATTCTACAAAAGTGTCAGTACTCATTAAGTAACCAAAGTTGTCGTTTGCAAGATTGACAAGTTCGTTCCATTTAGTTCTTAAAGGTTTAAGCTTAAAATAATAAAACGACTGCAAGTTAATATTGGCGTAACGTTTTAGGTGGTGTTTTATAATCTCTTTGTCCACATCACTATCAAATACCACCAAAGCCTTGATAAAAGCCTTGATATTAATATCATTAGAGACTTTGAACTTAAAATTCGACACAAGGTAGTTATATTTAAAATGTAGCAATATAAAGTTTGCTAAAACATCTATAACATTGGGTTTAAGTAAGTTTTTGTTATATAACGGACACGCTAGCAATATTTGTTGCGTCTCACTTAAATTAATTACTGTTGCTACCCCTGCAAACTGTTTACATAATTTGGACAGGTCTTGATACAAATTGGTTAATTTTGTTTTTGATACTTTTGGTAAAGTAATAGTATATTCCCACATAGCATTCCTTTTACAAAAGTATTGTATGCAACCTTAATTTTTTTACTCTTAAAAAATTTAGCAAAAATTACCTATAAAAAAACTCTTAAAAAGATTTTTAAGAGTTTAATTGCTTATCATTTTATATTCCTTGTGACTCGCCAGGTTTTTCTGTTCTCCTTGCTGCTGTTTGGTGTTCAGGAGCTTGCACAAGAATTTCTTTTGAAGCTGGTTTTGTTGAGCCTTGTTCTACCAATATAGTATGTGCACTTTCGCTTTGAGTTAAATCTTCTCTCAATGTTGCTTGTTGACGTTCTTGACGTTGTTGACCTACAAGATCGTAGCGATATTGAGTTGGAAGCCCCGCTTCTTGGCGTTCTTTAAGAGATTGCATACCATTTTTGTCAACAAAAATCATTTGGTTCTCTGATTTTTTACTTCTAGTATTGACTAGATATGCCCCAGCAGTCCATACCCTAATCATTGATGGATCCACTCCATAAGTGTTGTCTTGTCCAAAAGTTTTACCCTTAAAGTCTGGATATCTATCAAGAGCAATTGCTAAAACATCTTCTAAATCTTTGTAAGGGCCACGTCCCATATAAGATTCCAACACTAATGGAAGTCCTAACTTATTTCTCTCGATAGCTGTTGTAAATAATGCATAACAAAGATTATTAAGCAATATTTCTCTTTCTTCATCTGACTGAAAACTTGGTATTGGACATTGATTAAGAATACTGTCTCTCATTCTAAAACCTATTTCTTGAAGCTCGTAAGCTACAAAATTTGGGTCACCATCATACGCTTCCATAATATCCCTAAAAGCTTTATGAAATCTATTTGTGGTATATTTTAATACTTGTTGAGTATTATTGTAATTGATTTTTTTATCCATATCCGTTTCCCCTATATTTTTATTATACCATAATATATAATTTTGTCAAATACAGCCTAAATATAAAAATAAAAACACCCAACTTAGGGTGTTTTATTTATTATTGTACACTATCTTCTGTGCTTGTTTTTACTTTTTGTGTTTGAACAAGTGGTTTTGTGATAGAAATGCCTTGTTGTGAGAAATTAACTGAACCTACTGGCATATCTTTATCTTGTTGTGTGATTGATAAACCATCAATAGATGTTGCCAAAGTCATATCTAAGTTAGATTGTTTGCAGATATATTCTAGGTCTGGTGACATTGAGCCTGTTTCTCTATCAATACCTAATTGAAGAGTTTCGCCAGATTCTAGGCGTTTTGCTGCAAGTTCGTAGAAGTTGTGCATAAATGTTTCATATTTGACGCAGTATTCATCATCATCAACTTCCTCAAAATCAATAACTGTTGATGCAAATCCGCCGATAATATTATCTGCGATTGAAAGTGCCTTTGCTTTATCTTCACCCACCGCATCTAAAACTCTGTTACGAGCAAGAGTTGAAAACACTGTAAGTTGTGCCATTTGTCTATCGAAATCTGTTTGAAGGTTTCTTGCTTGGTATGTTGGAGGTTCTTGTTTGCTAACAACTTCAAAAGGAGCTGACATTTTGATTCTTGAAATGTTAAATTCTGCTGGGTATTTTTTTAATACACTAGCATCAAGTTGTCTTGGTTGACTTGAACCAGATTGCTCTTGACCTTGTGAAGGAGTAAGTTTTGAAACTTTCTTAACAACTGGATCTGATATCGGTGCAATTTGTACCTTTGTAACACCCATTTGTTTACGGTATCTAGAAACTAATTTATTGTAAGCCTTAATTTCTTCTTCAGAATATCCACAGTCTCTTCTTATTGAATCCCAGATTGTTGGATCTTCAAAAGAATGCATATCTCTATAAGATTCTTGGTCAAATACACCAAAATAGTTTTCGTGACCAGGTCTTGTAGATAACATAGCATAGTTTTCTTGTTTAATATGGTTTACGATTGCTTTTGGTGTATAAATTGTATGAGCAAATATATCTAATAGATCACCACCTAGTTGTCCATTTTCGATTGTCACTAAGAAAGGTTCACTACGAAGATATTTTTGGCAATAAGTATGGTTTAATCTATAAAGAACTTCTTGGCGTTTGCCGTGAAGATTAGTTAACTCTTCTTCTCCCACAGAAGTTTCGATATCGTTCATAATGCCTCTAACAAAATTATCTAATTTTCTATAACCAAATCTGCCATCAAAGTTTTCGCTATTAAATGCCCTATACATAAAGTCGTTATACTCTGCTATTGTCATAAGGTGGCCAGTAGAGTTAAGTGCATAAAAGAACTTTTGAGAATCAACAAAATATGGGTCTGTATAATCAGGCAATTTTGTATCATTGCTACGTGGAAGTTTAATACCTGCAAAAGAATCTCTACCCAAAAAACGAGCTATTGTAGGACAACCTTTTTGTTTTTTGACAGCTTTACCTGTTAATGCATCAAGTAGGTCGCCTTCTGGACCAAATCTTGTGTTTGTATAAAAGATTAAAGGTTCGATTGTGTTGCCTTGGAATAACTTTTGTTGAGCTATTTCTGAAAGATTACCAACAAATCTTGCTTGTTCAGCGGTAAAATCGTTAGAACGATGAGCAACAGCTAATGCACTACCGTCGTTTCTTACATACTTACCATTGTAGTTTTGAGCAACAGAATCCATACTATCACAAAGACCATCTACTAAAAAGTCAAAATGTCTCATAAGCTCTTCTCGTTGAGCTGATGTAAGGATTGTTCTGTTAACTTCTTCTTTAAATAAATCGTATCTACTTTTTGCCATAAAATACTCCTTGTTTAGTTGAAAAAAGTATAACAAAAAATGACTATGGTGTCAATAGTCATTTTTTTGATATAATCCAAGTTTTTAGGGCTTTTTGGCCTATTTAAGCGGTCTGTGGTTGGGTTAAAGTTTTGTTTGATTTAATATATTTTGTCCACTTAATATAACCATATGTTGTATTGGTTAAGTAACCTGCTTTTAGAACTAACAATATCCATTGACCTGCCATAATGTTTAGAGCAATTTCTAAAAAAGTAACTATATACCAACATATCCATTGTTCTCTATATCTAAGCAAAATAAACACACCGTTTGCAATACCCACTGCACTTGCACAGGCATCTAAATATCCACCTACGTCTTGGATAACTTTGCTATATGATAAGATGCCGTTATAGTCAATAAGTGAAAGTAAATATCCTACTACAACTGTCCATACAGCAATACCTGCAACCAATATTATGTCTTGCCACCAAGTAAGCTTTCTAACCTGAGTAAGATTTTCTTCTTTTTTATCTTTGTGTTTTTGCCAAGTAAAGAAACTAATAATATCAATAGGAATCCAAAAGAATATTGTAACTGCACAAGTTGCCCAACGATATGCACAGACAATACATAGGGCTATTTCTGCAAGCTCTACAATTAGTGATACAATAAAGTTCCATTTGCTTTGTTTAGAAATAAGTAGTTCACAAGTAATATTGGCTATTATATCAATGACATAAAGCAACATAACTAGTTTTGGGTTAATTGCTAATTCTTCTGAATCTTCTGGGAATAAAAATACAAATAGTATAGTAAGCGCAAGTATGCTTATATACCAAATTTTTTCATAGGTTGTAAAATAATTCCAAAATCTTACAAACCAATTTTTCTTTTTTTGTGGGTCTTGTGAAATTGTTTTTTCTGATTGTGTTTCATTTTCTCTGCTATCCATAAATAGTCCTTAAAATTTAAGATTTTTTAAAAGTGATTT
>JAZRTN010000067.1:0-9054 GCA_045652045.1 Clostridia bacterium | reverse complement strand
TGGCTAAAAATTATCATAAAATTTTACCAAAAATACTACTTTAAACTTTTTTTTATAAAAAAATTAAATTAATTTTTAAATAGTTTTTATATCAATACGGCTTGTTTGTTTGATTTTTGGGTAGTTTTATAATATATTATAGTCATAAGGATTATATATATGTTTGGACTATCAAAAAAAGTTAAAATAATATTAGCACTAGTGTTTGCAGTAATATTTTTAAGTTTTGTTGCGGTGTTTGCGATAGCTATGAGTAATCGCAAAACTGTTGTAACCAACAATGCCGACAAAACCCCAGTTGTTATTTCAAAGCAAATAAGAGTGACATCATCTGTTGATAATATTCTTACACAGAAATATACTTCTCGCATATCAGGTCAGTTAATCAACCTAACAAAAAGTGATATAGAAATAGAAGTATCAATTTTAGCAAAATCAAATATTACTAGCAAAACTATAACTCTTACGCTAAATTGGCAAACTATCACAAAAAATGGAACACTTGATTTATCAAGGTCATTTTCAGGTACTGACGCAAACTACGAAATAGTAGAAAGTGTCACAATCAAACTAAGATCAAACCATACATATTTAGCTCCATATTACCAAACTGAAAACAAATATTCGCCATTGGTAGTGCCATCAATAATTATTTTAGTAATAGCAGGCTCTCTATTTGGTATAACAATAACTGATATAGCTAACGATCCAAAAATTATTGAAAGCGAAACCAATAGACCACACCAGTCAGTAACAGTAATTAATCAAACAATCATTGAAAACTCATCTCCAACACCAACAAAAAAACAAGAAGAAGAGCCAAAAATGGTGACTTGTGAATATTGTAATACCCTAAACAAGTTAGACAATATCAAGTGTACTTGTTGTGGTGCCAATTTAAAACAAAAGGTTAAAAAACAATGATATATATAGTAAGAGACGGGCTAACCAAAGACGAACAAAACAAAATAGTAGTTGGTAGAAGAAATATAGATTTATCTGAAAGTGCCAAGGCTGACCTTCAAAAGGTGGCAAAAAAACTTAAAGATATCAATATTGACTACATATATAGTTCGCCATTGATTAGAAGTAAGCAAACAATAGATATAATTTTACCTAACGCACAAATTAAGTATGATGATAGACTTAATGAACGTAAGCTTGGTCAACTAGAAGGCAAAGAGATATTAGATATGAAGAAACTTCCTCTATGGAAGCTATCTAACCAATCAAGATGGGGTTGCGAAAAACTTTCTGATGTAAATAGAAGAACATTATCTTTTATAAAAGAAAAATTATTCTTGTTTAAAAACACCAATAAAAATATCCTAATAGTAACCAATAACTCAGTTATATCATGTATAAGAGCGTATTTAGAAGGCAAGACAGACAATTATACAAAATACTTTATCTCACATGCTGACCTAATTAGTTATCCAAACAAAATAAAATAGTTTTTTAAAAACTTGTGTTCACACAAGTTTTTTTTATTGAAAACGCCACTGTTTTTTGATATACTATAAATAGGAGATAAATATGCAAGAACTAACAAAACTAGCACAAATGACAGCACAAGACCTTTCTTGCGAACAAATGCCTTACCATATGATGATTCACGGCGTGTCACAAGAAGGTTGTTTTGAAGAATCACAAGCCCAAGGCATTATGCAAGAAGGTTTAAAATATAGCTAT
This sequence comes from Clostridia bacterium, assembly GCA_045652045.1. Taxonomy (GTDB): domain Bacteria; phylum Bacillota; class Clostridia; order Christensenellales; family UBA1242; genus CAKVLS01. Next base: position 7,362 of record JAZRTN010000067.1, on the reverse strand, counting down.
ATGACCACTCTTAGGACAACAAGAGAGTTGAGTGTATCAAGCGAGCTACAAGGTAAAGACTTAGACTATGTGTATCTACAAAGAGAAAACCGAACAAGCCTTAATGTTTTGTTGGCTGTGCCAGAATATCTTGTTAGCGAAGGTGATGTTATACCTGTTTTGCCACAGTCTCTAAAACCAGACCACCCAGAAATGGATGACGGCGGAGAGCTTAGTTTTATGGATACAGTTTTAGATAAAAATACTGACGAGCAAGGTAGAAGAGTTATTCCTAGTGAATTTGTATATGGATATTATATTATGGACAGTGGCTCAAAAGATGTTGAAAAGTTTGTCCTAAACCCAACACATATCTCTAAACTTCCATATGAACAAAGGGTTGCTTTTATTGAAAAATGGAAAGGTCTTGTATCACAAGCTGGATATGATTATCTATTGCAACTAGGACACAGTTGTGATCCAGACACTGTTAAAAAGGCACAAATCTGTTCAACTTTATTTATGGATTCACCAATTGCGCCATACGCTGTGGATAAAGTTCAACAAATACGTAAACAATTAACTTCGGAGCACAAACAATAATGGATAAACTTAAATTATTAATACTGGCAGACCAGCAAGATTGTGAAAGTTTTGAAGAGCAAGATTTTGAAGAACAAAAAGTTTCAAAAGACCAAGCTTACAAAGATTTCTATGATGATATTAAACACCCAAGCAATTATATAAAAGAAGACTGGTAAAATATGAAAATATTAGTTTTTAGTGATATGCACTCAAATATATATGCATTGGAGCAACTGCTACAAACGCAAGATTATAAAGATAGTGACTTAAAAATAGCCTTAGGCGACTATGTAGTAATGGGCCCTAGACCAAATGAGACAATGCAAAAAATGTTAGAACAAGATTGTATCAAACTTATCGGCAATAACGATAGTTATGTTGCAAACTTCCTACCACAAGACGAAGTCCAAGCTATGCCCCTTGATAGACAACAACACATAGAGTATGTAAGAAATATATTAAACCCAGAATATATTGATGTTTTAAAAAACTTGCCATATGAATATGTTTATAAAACAAAACATCATACACTATACTTTACTCACTATGCTTGGGAAGATAAATTTAATGTCAAAGATTGCCCAATAACCCCAACTTCCCAAGACTTATATCAAGCCTTTGGAGATATTAAAGCAGACTATGTGTTTTTTGGACATAAGCACGAGCCAGTGGGTGGGAAGATAAACAACACTACCTATGTAGGTGTAGGCTCTTTGGGTATGAGTTATCCAGCAAATTATGTTGTTGTTGATATAGATAATGACGACAATATAACAATAATACGCAAACAACTAGATTACGATTTTGACAGTATGCGTCAAGATATGTTAGACCAAAACTATGTTTGTGCCAATACTTTTTTAAATTTCTTTAATAAATAAAAAAAGACCTAAATATTATTAGGTCTTTTTTGTTTAATTAAAATTGTTTGTGCTTTGAGATGTAAACATTTGCTCTAACAAGGTCAGGTTTGTAGCCTAGGTCAAAACGTTTGCCTTCATACTCGTAAGCTATAAATCCGTTTTGGTTCATTATAGCATCTGTAAGCTGATATTCGCCGTTTGGAGCTGGTTCAATTTCGTCTAATAACTTCCAAATATCTTTTGTTAGTATGTATCTACCAATACTAGCATATTTTGATGGGGCAAGTTTGTATGACTTAGGTTTTTCGCATATTTTTGTGCTATGTACAACCCTACCTTCTTTTTGTATTTGGTCAACAACTCCATACTTTGTTATTTCTTTTCTGTTACACTTAAATACAGCATTAACAGACTTGCCATATTTTTCATATACTTGCATCATTTGTTTAAGTAGAGGAGTATCTGCAATAACAAGGTCGTCACCATACATTACACAAAAGTCGTTGTTTTTAACAAAATCCCTTGCGCTTTTTACAGCGTCGCCTGAACCTAGCTGTTGTGTTTGTTCAACAAAATTTATTTTGACACCCTTAGGCTTTGTATCAAGCAATTTTAAAAATTGTGGTTTACCTTTAACAAAATTTTCATAATCAAGGTCTTTTTCAAAATAGTCCTTAATAAGAGTTTTGCGTTTGTTGATAACAATAGTAATGTTTGTTATGCCACTATCAACAGCTTCTTTAATTAAATAGTCTAGTGCTGGACGGTCAACAAGTGGAAATAATTCCTTTGGCAAAACTTTTGTCATTGGCAAAAAGCGTGTGCCATATCCACCACATAATATAACTGCATGTGTTAATTTACCCATAATAATTCTCCTATAATTATTTATGCCAAAGTTTAACAAATATGTAAACTAAATTAATGTAATTGTTAAAAAATCTTTTGCTTTATTGTGTTGATAATCCGTTTTAATCGTTGTATTAAACTTGATTTTTTTTATGCTTGTGTGATATATTTTAACTATGGAAAGATTTAATCGAACAATTAGGTTAATAGGACAAACCAACTTTAATAAACTTTCAAAAAGTAAAGTTGCAGTTTTTGGCATAGGTGGAGTGGGCAGTTTTGTTGCCGAAGCTTTGTGCAGGTCTGGCGTGGGTGAAATTTTGCTTGTTGATAAAGACAATGTAGATATCACCAATATCAATAGGCAACTTATTGCAACAACTCAAACAATAGGTAAGCCCAAGGTTGAAGTTATGGCTCAAAGATGCAAAGATATCAATCCACAAGTCATTGTTAAAACCCAACAAGTATTTTTTAACGACAAAACTTGCAATGACTTTGAATTAAAGCACTATGACTATGTAGTAGATGCAATTGATACAGTATCAAGCAAACTTTTACTTATAAAAATGTGTAAAGATAATAATATCAATATTATTAGTAGTATGGGTACAGGTAATAAACTCGACCCAACTCAATTTGAGATAACAGACATATACAAAACTCAAAATTGTCCATTAGCCAAAGTGATGAGACACGAATTAAAACATTTAGGCATAAAAAACCTTAAAGTTTTATATTCAAAAGAAACCCCTTCAAATTGTGATAGCGAGCCATCAAGAACACCAGCAAGTATAGCATTTGTTCCAAGCGTAGCAGGATTAATTATTGCAGGGGAAGTAATAAAGGACTTAATCAAATAATGGAAAAATACGAAGAAATTGAAAGAGCGTTAATCAAAAAGTTCCGTTCTACAATATGGCGCAGATTTGTCAAAGGCGTTAGCGAATATGATATGATACAAGCCGGCGACAAAATAGCTGTATGTATATCAGGTGGCAAAGATTCAATGCTTCTTGCAAAATGTATGCAAGAATTACAAAAACATTGGATTGTAAAATTTGATATAGAATTTGTAGTTATGGACCCAGGCTATAATAAGCAGAACAGAGCTTTGATTGAAAGTAACGCAAAACTACTTAATATACCAATAAAAGTTTTTGAAAGTGATATCTTTGATATTGTCAAAGATATGCAAGGTTCGCCTTGTTATATATGTGCCCGTATGCGAAGGGGTTGTTTGTATGAATATGCAAAGCAACTAGGTTGCAACAAAATAGCCCTAGGACATCACTTTAACGACGCAATCGAAACCATACTTATAAGTATGTTTTATGGCTCAGAATATAAAACTATGATGCCAAAGCTAAAAAGCACCAACCATAAGGGTATGGAACTTATTAGGCCAATGTATTTGATTAAAGAAGAAGATATTATTCATTGGAAAGATTATCACGATTTAAAATTTTTACAATGTGCCTGCAAACTAACCGAAAAAACAGCAACAGGCGAGTTAGAGTCTAAGCGTAAAGAAATGAAAGAATTAATCAAAACTTTACAAAAAGACAGTCCAAATGTAGATATAAATATTTTTAGAAGCATACACAATGTCAACCTTGACACTGTTATAGGTTACAAAAAAGACGGCGAGTATCATTCATTTATGGACGAATATTAATATAAAGGAAAATATTATGAGAATTTGTTATATAAGACACGCCAAAGATAAAGTGGGTAAAGATGTTATATTCAAAGGCGATACATCTTTAACTATGCAAGGCAAACGCATCTTAAAACAAACAATAGAATATTATGATAAAGAAAAAGCTGTTGCGATTTACACTTCCCCAAACAAACGCGCAGTGCAAACAGCAGAGATTATCAGCAAGCGTTACAATATACCAGTCATTGTTAAAGAAGGTCTAAGGGAGCGCATTAAATTTGACTATGTCAAAGGTTCAGAAGACGAAAAGATCTTTTGGGAAAATTACCTAAACTACAACTTCCAAACAGATAAATTTGAAAGTTGCAAAACATATATCGATAGAAACTTTGAAGTGTTCAAAGAAATAGTCGACCTTCACGACAAAAAAGATGAAAATGTTATCGTAGTAGGGCACAGTGCAACACTATATGCACTTAATGCATTCTTTAATGGTATTCCAAGGAACAAACAAATCAAGTGGATGCAATGTGGTAATTGTTGTATGGTTAAATTTGAAACTAAGCCAACTAAAAAAGTTTAAAAATAAGCAAGCACAATTTAGTGCTTGTTTTTTTTATTATAATCTTTGTTAAATAAAACTATATGTGATACAATATCTGCATAAAGGTAAAAAATAAAATGCAAAATACTTACGAAATTATTGATATGGGAATGGACGCAGTTGGTATAGCTCGTGATAATAACAAAGTTGTTTTTATCCCACAAGCTTTAACTGGCGAAACAGTGCAAGCAACTATCCAAAAAGACAACAAAAACTTTTGTAATGCTAAGCTAGATTTGGTTGTTTCTCCAAGTCCAAATAGGGTAGAACCAAAATGCCCTTATTATAAATCTTGTGGTGGCTGTAATCTTCAACACACCACATATCTAAACTCACTTGAATATAAAACTACTTATATAAAAAATTTGTTTAACAAAGCAAAACTTGATTGTATAGTGTGCCCAACAGTTGCTTCAAATAAAGAGTTTAATTATCGCAACAAAGCAGTATTTAACATAGCAAATGTCAATGACAAAACCATAGTGGGTATGTATAGCGAGAGTTCGCATCAAACTGTCCAAATAGAACAATGTATGCTTGATGATGGCTTTTCAAAAAACTTACTTTGTGCAACAAGAGAGTTTATTTCAACATATAATTTAAGTGGATTTGACAAGCGTCTTAATAAAGGTCTTCTTAAAAATATTATGATAAGAAAACTTGATGATAAATACCTTATTGTCTTAGTCGCTACACGCAAGTTTAATCAAATAAATTTGTTTGAAAAAATCTTGTCAAAATACTTTAAAAACTTTGGGCTGTATCTTAATGTTAATACCCAAAACAGCAGCTTAATTTTTGGTAAAACTTTTGAACATATTTGTGGTATCAAAAATATCAAAGCCACCTTCACTACATTGTCAAACAACAAAATTGAATATGTTATAAGTCCAGAAAGTTTTATGCAAGTCAATGATTTTGTTAAGGACAAAATCTATTATGAAGTAAGCAAAATTTGTGCTGAATCCGACTGTGTGGTCGACGCTTATAGTGGGGCAGGTTTGCTTAGCGCAATTATTGCTGACAACTCACAACAAGTCTATGGATTAGAGATTGTAAAAAGTGCTACACAAGATGCAGAAAACTTAAAAAAGCTAAATAATATCAAAAATTTAACAAATATTAACGCCGACTGCTCAGTCGAATTGCCAAAATTGTTGAAAAAACTCCACAATCCCCAATTTTACTTGGTTGTAGACCCTCCACGAAAAGGTGTCGACCAAACGGTCGTAGATGCAATTTTACAAACTTTGCCAAAAAAAGTGGTTTATATCTCATGTAATCCAGCCACTTTGACAAGGGATATAAAAAATATTTGTATAACCAATCAATACAAAATTTCACTTGTTCAACCATATGATATGTTTCCACAAACAGCTCATATCGAAACACTTGTAGTGTTAGAAAAAATTTAATCAATTTTATACAAAAATTATTATACAATTTGTTTGTTAATATTTGTATTTTTAAGTAAACTATACATAGGAGAAATTATGAAGTTTAAAAGATTTGTATTTGCGTTTGTAATGCTAGTTTGTATGTTCACTTTGTCAGCGTGTTCTTCTAGCGAGCCAAAAAATCGCACCACAAACAATAACCCACAAGATACAGTTCAGATGACCATTTATGCATATGATGGCAAGGGCGAAAGTTTCTTTGGGGTATTTAATTTAGGCCACAGTTTTTTAAGTTTTAAAAACAATGGTTCGGAACAAATTGTAATAGGTAAATATGTCCTTTCACCAGACGAAGAAATAACAATCAGCACATGGTGTATACAAGATTCTTTTGGTGTTTGGTATAACGTAGAAAGTAGCTATATTCACTTCCATAATAAGTACGATGGCAGATATTCTATTACTACTAATATTAACGTAGATAAACTAGATAAATTAAACAAATATATCCTTTCTAATGACGAGTGGCGTCCAACAAAAAACTGTACCAACTTTGTAACAGGTGCGTGGAACGAAGTTGTATCAAGTGAAGAAAAATTAGCAACTCAAACAATTTATACTCCTACAAAATTAGTTAGAAGTATTAAGTGCTTTAAAGATTGTAAGTTTAATAACCCTGTTGCACTTAACGAAAATCTTGGTTACTTTAAAGGCAACAAGTTTGTACAATTCAAAATGGAGGAGACTAAGTAATGACTAAAACAAAAATCATAAAAATAGTTTTAATTAGTGTTCTTTCCGTTGCAGAAATTTTCTTGCTATACTTTGGCATTTGCCATACAGTAGTAGGAGCACAATCACCAAGCCTATACGGAGTTAACGTTTCATACAACACTCACTTTATGGGATTGTATATTATGGGCATATGTTTCTTTGCAGGAGCCTTAGTTGTATTAGGGGCAATACTGTTTGTAATATTTTTCAAAAGAAAACCAAAAAAATTAAAATACGAAGAACTACTTTAAAGGTAACTATGTCAAAACAATTTTTAGATCAACCTAATCAAGAAAACCAAATACCAGCCCAAAACTCACTAGACAATCAGACAGTTTCTCAGTTAGAAAAAAAAGAAAAAACATTCAACTGGTTTTTTGTAGTCTGGAATATAATTTCGGTATTGGGTTATGTGTTATTTATATTCTATTCAATATCACAAGATATCTCTGGGCCTGTTATCAATACACTTATGATAGTAGGGCTTGTTGTGTATGTGTTAATTTTTGTTGGATTGTTTGCTTTTAGCAATGACAAATCAAAACTAAAATCAAGACTAAAAAATTACAAAACAACAGCAAAAATCTTCAAAAAAGTTTTGCAAATGTACAACTTAGTTTTGCCAATTGGTTTACTTATACAAAGTTT
>JAZRTN010000066.1:0-4624 GCA_045652045.1 Clostridia bacterium | reverse complement strand
TAACTCAATTATAGAAGACTGCATCTTGATAACAACTGCATTAATTATAAGATTAATTTGTGCTTCATCTATATCCGAAAAAATAGGGATTCCAAATAGTACATATCAATTGTTAGGTTTAAATAACTTATCTTATTATATCTTTTTCATTTTCGGCATTATCATAAAAAGACATTTTTATAATTTCTTAAATTTAATATCTAATAAATACTTTATATCCACAATTACATCAACATTCATATTATTAGGAATTTTCTTAGTAAAAAACGTTACAACCATACCAAATTCAATTATTAATTTTACAATGATTGTAACAGGCATTACTGGCATAACTACAGTTTTCTCCTTCTTCTATAAATACCAAGATTCGTTTACTAAAGAGACTAAAGTTGGTAGAGTGTTGCAATACATAGGCAAGAGGACTTTAGATATTTACTTATTGCACTACTTCTTTTTACCTCGCAATTTGCAGGTGGTTGGTGAATGGTTTACTGAGAATATTAACCCCACATTGGAGTTTTTTGTTAGCTTAACGTTAGCTGCTATGGTTATTGCTTTATGCCTGGTTGTGAGCAATATTATTAGAATCAGCCCTTTGCTTGCAAATTGGCTGTTTGGAGTTAAGAAATAGTTGTTAGTTGTTAGTTGTTAGTTGTTAGTTGTTAGATTTAGAATCATTAATCATTTATACAATTAGAAAGACAAACATTCATTAAATAGAATTTTCCACAAATATATAAGCACAGAGGTTTTGAGATAACTCAAAACCTCTTTTTATTTGTTTTCTTTTTTTTGCTAATATAAAGGTTGTGCGATAGCTATTTTTTATTTATTTACATTTTTTTACTATCTTTGCATAATAAATGCTACGTACGTAGCAAGATAAAGGGAATAAGGAAATATGACAGATAAAATACTAGGTTCTAAGAGATTAGAGTACGTTGACGCTATGCGTGGTTTTACCATGCTTTTGGTTGTTTATAGCCATGTTTTATATATGGGTTTTAGAATTCAGAATTTTTCGATTGTAAACTCTTTTAATGAATTCTTTTGTCAATTTCGCATGCCTCTGTTCTTTTTTGTGAGTGGCTTTGTTTTGTATAAAGCTAATCAGGTTTGGGACTTAAAGAATTCTTTGCTGTTTATCGCCAAGAAGTTTAAGGTTCAGATTATCTCCACCCTCCTCTTTATAGGTCTGTTTTGCTACATTTTCAACCTTTCATTTGCTAAAGCACTAATGGTTCCTGATAAAGAGGGATTTTGGTTTACGATTACTCTTTTTGAGTTTTTTGTTTTATATGTGATTTTCAACAAAATTATTGAAAAGTTTAAGGGATCGTGGATTTACGATGTTTTGTTGTTTGTTATCGGTTTTGGTTTATATGCCATTGCCCCGAAAGGGAACAAGGAGATTGTTGTTAATTTATTGGGACTTGTATACTTAAAATATTTTATCTTCTTTATTGTTGGCATAATTGCTAAAAGAAATTGGGAGAGCCTGAAGAGTTTGTTTAACAACTCTGTTTTTACAGGTATTAATATATTAGTATTCTTTATTCTTGGCATTGTGGCCCTTAAAAAACATGTTTTTTATAGTGCCGATGTTATTATTGCCATTACAGGTATCTTTACCGTTTTTGCATTCTTCTACAAATATCAAGACTCTTTTTCTAGCAAAACTAAAGTAGGCAGAGTTTTGCAATACATAGGCAAAAGAACTTTGGATATTTACTTGTTGCACTACTTCTTTTTACCTCGCAACTTAGAATCAATTGGAAATTGGTTTAAAGCAAATATCAATCCCTCGTTAGAGTTTTTCGTTAGCCTTGCATTAGTTGCTATGGTCATTGCTTTATGCCTGATTGTTAGTAACATCATCAGAATTAGCCCAATTCTTGCAAACTGGTTGTTTGGGGTTAAGAAATAGTTGTTAGTTTTTAGTTGTTAGCTTACAATCACTTGTAATTGGGATTTACCATTAAAACAATCATAGGCACAGAGGTTTTGGAGAAATTCAAAGCCTCTGTTTATTTTGTTATTCTCAAGGATACTATATTGAGAAATTTATATTTTATATAAAATATCAACTTCTAAGTTTTTTTAGTATCTTCGCTTTTGTAAATTATGAATTAGAAATTAGGAATGAGGAATTATTCTTAATTGTGAGAAAGCAATAAACTAATTTCTAATTGAATAGAGAAAAATATGACGAAGAAAACAAATATTTTGATTACCGGAGCTTATGGTTTTGTTGGCTCCAATTTATCGGAATTCCTTAAAAAAGAGATTGATTGCAATTTGATTGCTCTTGATATTAAACAAGGGCAAGGGGTGTATGATTGTTTTTTTTCATGGAATGAGATTGATAATATTTGTTGGAATGAACTAGATGCTGTTATTCACCTTGCAGGTATGGCTCACGACACTAAAAACACTACTGAAGAGAGCAAGTATTTTGAGATTAACACAGAGCTTACCAAACGTGTGTTTGATTTATTTTCGGCATCAGAGTCTAAAAATTTTATCTTTTTTAGTAGCGTTAAGGCTGCTACCGATAGGGTTAATGGTGATGCTTTAACCGAGAAGGTTGTTTGTAATCCTAAAACCCCTTATGGAAAATCGAAACGTGCCGCCGAAGAGTATATTATTGACAACAACGGTTTTAAATTACCAAACAAAAACGTATACGTTTTAAGACCTGCAATGATTCATGGCAAAGGGAATAAAGGCAATCTTAACCTTTTGTACAGTGTGGTTACAAAGGGTATTCCTTGGCCTTTGGGTAGATTTGACAATTTACGTTCGTTTATGGGTATTGACAATCTTTGCTTTATCATTAAGAACTTGATAGAAAAAGATATTGCAAGTGGCATATACAATGTTGCTGACGACAAGCCTCTTTCTACAAACATGCTAATTGCTTTGATTGCTAAGTCGCAAGGTAAAAAGCCCGTTATTTGGGGTATTGGCAAAGGATTAATAAAATGTATTGCAAAAATTGGCGATATTGTTCACCTGCCTCTAAATAGCGAAAGGCTAATGAAACTTACCGAAAATTTTGTTGTTGACAACAGCAAAATTAAAAGTGCATTAGAGATTGATAAAATGCCTGTTTCTTCGGAGATTGGCATGTATAAAACTTTATTGAGTTTTAAAAATTTATAGTCGGTAATTTTAACTTGATTGATTATGACAATGGCTGGAATTGAAAGTGCTATGAGTTGGTGGTTGATTGCTTTGGCTATACCGGTTTTATTTGTTGCAGAACTTGTCTATTTTAAAATCGCAGACAAATTTGATATCATAGACAAGCCTAATGAGCGTAGTTCGCATAAAAACATTACTTTGCGTGGTGGTGGCATTATTTTCTATATTGCCATTGTCTATTTTGCCATGCTTTTCGGATTCCCCTATCCTTGGTTCTTGTTTGGGCTCACTCTTATTACGTTTATCAGCTTTATTGATGATGTTATTGGTCTTAGCTCTAAGGTCAGAATCTTATTCCATTTTTCTGCTATGGCCTTAATGTTTATACAATGGGGATTGTTTAGTGGAGAAATGCCATGGTGGTATGTTCTTATTGCTTTTATTTTCTGTACCGGAGTTATTAATGCTTATAACTTCATGGACGGCATTAACGGAATTACAGGAGGTTACTCGCTTGTTGTTCTTGGAGCATTAGCTTATGTTAATAGTGCTGTCACACAATTTGTCATGCCTGAACTTATTTATATTGCCATTGTTGGTTGCTTAGTGTTTAACTTCTTTAATTTCAGAAAAAAAGCTAAATGTTTTGCCGGAGATTGCGGATCGGTGGCAATGGCCTTTATAGTTTTATTCCTTCTTGGCAAACTTATTATCAGCACAGGGAACATAAGCTATATTGTTTTTCTGCTAATATATGGAGTGGACTCTATTTTAACCATTATCCATAGAATTATACTTGGTGAGAATATTTTTGAGGCACATCGTAAACATGCTTACCAAATTATGGCTAATGAACTTAAATTCCCTCATTTGGTTGTATCTTTATTGTATATGATTGTGCAATCATTGATTATTGCAGGCTACATAATGTGTTTCGATTATTGTTACACATATCTTTTTGTTGCAACATTTATTTTATGCTTAGGCTATATTGGATTTATGAAACGCTATTTTTATTTACATGGCCAGAATAATAAATAAGCTTTGTGATATATAAAAATAAATGACTAATTTTGAGGGGAGATTATTATGAGCAGAAGCCATTTAAATAGAATAATTCGTGGAACCAAAAGGTTCTTTAAAGGGGATAAGAATACAAGATTTGATATTCTTAAAAGAATTGCTTTATGGTTTAAACACAATCAGACTCACCCATACGTTGTGTTGGGCATAGATATGCTGATTGTGATTTTTTGTTGTTGCCTTATCCCGACATCAAAAGCCCTGCTATTCCCCTATTACGACTTCAATATAATTAAATTTTTAAGTGAGCTTTTCTTAGTTTTTACAGTCTATCTAATATGCTATGCCATTATAAAACCTTACTTGGGCATTGTTAGGTATAGTGGATATATTGATACTATAAAACTAATTGTTTCTGTTGTTATAGCAACCATAATTTTAGTTTCAAACAACT
>JAZRTN010000065.1:0-4256 GCA_045652045.1 Clostridia bacterium | reverse complement strand
CTTGATATCTATCATAACGAAGATGACAAATTTATTAGCTATACTTTACACTATGAAGTTAACAGCTTTGTTAAAAACTTAACAAGTGAAGATATCGAAACTTTCCACAAAAAAGTTATTGAAGTTTTTGAAAAACAAGGTATTTCCTTAAAGATTTAATAAAAACACTTTAAATTTATGTTTAATGTGTGCTACAATATAATATCAAAAAACAAAAATCCTATTATCATATAGGATTTTTTGTTGGTAGGGGACAAAATGATATATTTAGATAACGCAGCAACAACTAAGTTAGAGCCATCTTGTGCGCAAGTAATAGATAAGTATAACCAAGAGTATTACTTTAATCCATCGGCTTTGTATAACGCAAGTAGTTCTCTCGCAAAACAAATAGATTTAGCACGACAAGATATTATATCAAAGCTTGGTGGCGACATTAATGCTAACTTAATATTTACATCTGGTGCGACCGAAGCAAATAATTTGGCTATATTTGGTAGTTCTAGCTTGAAACAAAAAACTTATCTATTTAGTGTGGGCGAACATCCAGCAGTTTATAATACTGCTGTCGCTTTAAAAAATAGTGGTTTTAAGGTTGAGTTTATTCCGTTAAATAGCCAAGGCCAAGTTGATTTAGAAGCATTTGAAAAGCTTATGAACGAAGATGTTTGTTTTGTATCTGTTATGCTTGTTAATAATGAAACAGGTGCAATCAATGATATTAAAGCTATTAGGCAAATCATTGATTCTAAATCTAAACAAACCAAACTGCACGTAGATGCTGTGCAAGGTTTTTGTAAAATACCATTTAGCGTTAAATCATTAAAAATTGATTTGTGTACTATCAGCGCTCATAAAATACACGGCCCAAAAGGTGTAGGTGCTTTGTATATAGCGCCTAACTGTAATGTCAAAAATATTACTTATGGTGGTGGTCAAGAAAAGGGCATAAGATCTGGCACATATAATGTTTCTGGTATTATGGGTTTTGCCCAGGCAGTTAATGTTGCATATCAAGATATGCAAAAAAACTACCAACACATTGAAAATTTAAAGAAGCAATTTATTAAAAACCTACAACCAATAGAAAAATATATTGTTATAAATGGTAATGACTCTCCGTATATTTTAAGCTTGTCAATTGATGGTATCAGGGGAGAAACAGTTTTACATATGTTAGAGAGCGAAGGCGTTATTATTGGAACTGGTTCAGCTTGTTCTTCAAGCAAGGTAGAAAATAGAGTTTTACAAAATATGGGTAGGACAAAAAGTCAAATTTTAGGCTCTATTCGTATAAGTTTTAGTAAATACAATACAATGCAAGAAATTGATACTGCATCAACAATTATAGTTGAAGCAATTCAGAAGTTACTTGCCATGTCAAAGAGGAAATAGTATGAGAAAAGTTATTTTATTACGTTTTGGTGAAATATTTTTGAAAGGCAAAAACCATAGTTTTTTTGAAAGAACACTTTTAAATAATATTAGATTTATTACAAAAAAATATGATGCAAAAGCAGAGAAAACTGCAAGCAGATATATTGTATATGACTTTAAAGAGAGTGACCTTGATGAGTTAGTTGAAAAACTTACAAAAGTTTTCGGTATTGTATCTTTAAGCGTTGCCCAAGAAGTTGATACAGACATAGACCAAATCACCAAAATTGTAGAACAGATTAAAATTCAAAAAGATACTTTTAAGGTTGAAGTAAAAAGGGCAGACAAGAGATTCCCTATGCAATCTTTTGAGTTTGCTGCAAAAATGGGTGGTGTTATTTTAAAACACAACACAACCAAAAAGGTAGATGTTCACACTCCACAAGAAGTAGTTAATATTGATATTAGAGAAAACGGAAAAACATATATTTCATATCAAAAAATCCCTTGTGTTGGTGGTATGCCAATAGGCACAGCTGGTAAAGGTATGTTACTACTTAGCGGTGGTATTGACAGCCCTGTTGCTTGTTATCAAATGGCAAAAAGGGGACTTCAAATTAACGCCATACATTTTCACAGTTACCCATATACAAGCGAACAAGCAAAAGATAAAGTTATATCTCTTGCAAAGCTTTTAACCCCATATGTGTGCCAAATTAACCTATTTATTGTGCCATTTACAAAAATACAAGAACAAATACACAAAGTTTGTGACGACGAATATATGGTTATATTAGTAAGACGCTTTATGATGAATATTGCAGAAAGAGTTGCAAAACAAAATGGTTGTGGTTGTTTGATTACTGGCGAAAGCTTGGCACAGGTTGCTAGCCAAACAGTAGAAAGCATAACTGTAACAAACAATGCTGTTGAGTTACTTCCTATATTTAGACCACTTATTGGTATGGACAAGACAGAAATAATGGAAATATCTAAGCGTATCGGAACGTATGAAACATCAATTCTTCCTTATGAAGATTGTTGCAGCGTATTCTTGCCAGATAGCCCAGTTACAAAACCAAAACTAGATAGAGTAGTAAGAAACGAACAAAAACTTGATATGGAAACCCTTATCAATCAAGCAATCGACAATATCGAAGTTATGAAAATATATTAATATACAAAAAGACGAGTTTGGGCTCGTTTTTTTTGTTAAAATTTGTTTGATAATTTTGCAAAAATACAACTCTGTATTGTTTGACAAAGTATAGGCAAAAATGTAAAATGTAGGTAGAGTATTATATAGTCATAATTGTTGGCTATTTTTATATCTAAATCTTAATAAAAGGAACAAATATATGGTATCAATCCCAACTTGGGCATTTATACTTATTGCTGTTGCATTTGCTTTGGCTGGCTTTGCCATTGGTATATTCTTTATAGTAAAGAAAACTAAAAAAACCAAAGAAGATGTTGCAAAAATTTTAGAAAATGCCTATGCAGAAGCCAAAACTGCTAAAAAAGAAGCAATTTTGGAAGCAAAAGAAGAAGTCCAAGCATTGAAAGCAAAGTGTGATGCAGAAATTGCAGAACGCCGTAACGAAATAATGAAAACTGAAAATAGAATCTCTCAAAAAGAAGATTTTATTATCAAAAAAGAAGAAGGCTTAGACAAAAAAATCGAAAGTTTAGAACTTTCACAAAAGAAACTTCAAGAAAGAGAAGAAGAGCTTGTTGTTTTAAAGCAAAAACAAGAAGAAATCAACAACAGTATGTCAACTGAGCTACAAAAAGTAGCAAAAATGACAAAAGAAGAAGCAAAACAAGTGCTTATTGACAAATATGTTGATGAAGCAAAACATGACGCAAGCAAGCTTGTAAGAGATATCGAACAAGAAGCTCGTGACAATGCAGAAAAAGAAGCAAAAAACATACTTTCACTTGCTATACAAAAATGTGCTACTGAGCATACATCAGAAGTAACAGTTACGGTTGTTCCACTTCCAAATGATGATATGAAGGGTAGAATCATTGGCCGTGAAGGTAGAAACATTAGAGCAATCGAAAATGCTACTGGTATTGACATTATCATTGATGACACACCAGAAGCAGTTGTATTATCAGGTTTTGACCCAATACGTAGAGAAATTGCTCGTATGTCACTAGAAAAACTTATTATGGACGGACGTATTCACCCAGCTCGTATTGAGGAAATTGTAGAAAAAGCTCAAAGAGATGTAGAAACATCTATTAAAGAAGCTGGTGAAAACGCAGTTTATGAATCTGGCTTGTTAGGTATTCACCCAGAAATCGTTAAAGTTCTTGGTAGATTAAAATATAGAACAAGTTATGGCCAAAATGTATTAAAACACAGTTTAGAAGTTTGTCACCTTGCAGGTCTTATTGCTGCCGAAGTTGGTGCAGATGTTAAGGTTGCTAAACGTGGTGGTTTATTACACGACTTAGGTAAAGGCCTTGACTTTGAGATGGAAGGCACACACGTTTCTCTTGGTGTTGAACTTGCTAAAAAATACAAAGAAAACCCAACAGTTATCAACTGTATCGAAGCTCACCACGGTGATGTAGAATTTAAGAGTATCGAAGCTATTATCGTTCAAACAGCAGATGCTATATCTTCAAGTAGACCAGGTGCAAGAAGAGAATCTATTGACACATATGTTAAACGTCTTGAAAAGTTGGAAGAAATCTCTAACAGTTTTAAAGGTGTTGACAAATCATATGCAATTCAAGCTGGTAGAGAAATTAGAGTTATTGTTAAACCAGAAGAAGTTGACGATGCTCAAATTATCTTCCTTGCAAAAGATATCGCTAAACGTATTGAGAACGAAATGGAATATCCAGGACAAATCAAAGTTAAC
>JAZRTN010000064.1:0-4564 GCA_045652045.1 Clostridia bacterium | reverse complement strand
GGCTACGATCCGACTTCAAAGGAGCGTATATTTTAAGTGGGTATTTTTGAAAATGAAGTTTATTATGACAGAGAAAAATTTAGTTCGCTAGAATTTTCATATCAAAGAGACGTGTTTTTAAGAATTCGTAGTTGGGTTGCTAGTGTTCCACTAGAAATCAGATATGATAACGCTAGATATCGTAAAACAATTTTAAAACGTATTGAACAAATAGCAGGTTACGCGTGCTCTGGTCATATTCCAGCACAAGACTATATGGGATATATCTATAAAAGAGGTTTTAGTACATTCTTCCCAATCAACTATCGCAGGGGATTAGAGTGGAATATTATTGCAGCAAGAAATGGTAGTAAACTAGCTCCACAAAAGATGAAGATATTCCTAAATCCAGCTATTGATAAAATTATCGTTTCTCCAAAATGGGCTTCTATTATCAAATATAACGATTTAAACCGTAGCAACTACTTTTGGTTTTTAAGTCAATACGTATGTGATATCCTATATAGTGATATGGGGCTTGATGCAGTAGAAATGGCAAAAAAACCTTTAATCGAAGAAGATTCTAACGAAAACCGTACAATTGTTTCTATGGACAGGCTTCGTGATTCAAGTGTTGATAAAGCGATAGTGGTGTTAACAAACCAATTGCCAGATGATATGCCAGAACCAGAATATACAGGTAAAGTTGGTGAGGACTTGTTCGAAGATAGTGAAGAAGAAGTTGATGATGTTGGTAGCGCAAGTGAGATCGAAGATATCGGTAGATATGCAAACAGTACCCGTATCAATCAATCCGAATTTGATGAAGATGGTTATTATAGAGGCAAGGACGACGATAGTATGTACGAGCAACGCCTAATGAATAATATGGCGCCAACAGACTATGTCGACCAAGTCAACAATTATGATGATTCAAACTCAAATGAAGATGATTCATCAGATATGGATGAATTTGAAAACTGATTTATAAAAAGACTTGATTTATTTCAAGTCTTTTTTTGTTTAATTAAACTTTGTAGTATATATTTTTTATATTTTCTCAAACTACCATTAAGGAGTTTATATGTCAGGCATTATAAGAAGAATAGACGAATTAGGTCGTATAGTTATACCCAAAGAAATACGCAAAGTCTTAGACCTAAAAGAAGGTAGTTGTGTAAATATTCAGTCAAATAACGAAAGCATCTTGCTTAGTAAATATATGCCACTCAAACGGTTAAGTAATTATATACATAATCTTGCACTTGTATTAAGTGATAACTTAAAAATTAGTGTAATCATAACAGATGATAAAAAAGTAATAGATAGTCAAGGTGTAGGGCAAGAGTTTAACCACAAACTACTAAGTAACTACTTTGTATCTAAGTTTGATACATTAAAAACTTATTATAATAGCGAAGTGTTTAATATTGTCCAAGAACAAAACTCAACATTTTGTGGATTAAGCATTATTCCTATCAAAGATAACTTGATTACAATAGGCAGTATAGTTTTAGTCGAAAAAGTTAGCAATAAGCAAATTTCAGACAATGCAGTTTTTGTTGCAAAAACAATGGCAAGTTATATTTCAAGTTTGATTTAATTAAAGTGCTTAAAGCAAACGCAAAGCAAAATAAATAAAATAGTTATATGAAAAAACATTCTTTTTTGACGGGCGCAGTAGTGCTTGCTATATGCGCTTTTGTATGTAAATTGTTAGGGGCTATTTATCGCATACCCCTGACTAATATTTTAGGCGCACAAGGTATGGGAATATACTACCTTGTTTTTCCTATTTATTCGTTTATGCTTACAATATCTTCTTCAAGTTTTCCTATGGCAATATCGCACATAGTAGCAAAAGCAGAAGCTACTGGCGATAAGCAAAAATCAAAAGCTATCTTAAAAGCATCGTTTGTGGTGCTTATGGGGCTGGGTATTATATGTACAGTAATAGTTGTGTGCTTGTCTAAAATAATTGCGTCGTTACAGTCGTATAAAACGGCCTATTTGGGGTATTACGCAATAGCGCCGAGTATTTTATTTGTCGCAGGTATTGCTTGTTTTAGGGGTTATTTCCAGGGTAAACAAAATATGTTCCCGTCAGGCATATCACAAATAATAGAACAATTTTCAAAACTACTATTTGGATTATTTTTAAGTTTTAGATTGTCTAGTTATGGTGTGATATATGGTGTTGTTGGTGCACTGCTTGGAATAACAATTTCAGAAGCAATTGCGTTTGCTTATATAACAATAAGATATGCTATTTTTAGTAAAAAACATTTAGCCAAAAATACACAAAATAATGTTGGTAAAAAATACAACTTTAAGCTTCTCTGTAAAGAGTTGCTGTCTACAACAATGCCATATATGTTAGGTAGTATTATTTACCCGCTGAGTGTTATGATAGATAGTTTTTTAATAATAAATTTACTTATAAAAAGTGGTGTAAGTAACACTCTTGCTACAAGCTTGTTTGGTATAAATGGGGCAGTCGTTGGGACACTTATGAATTTGCCCACAGTTGTATCAATTGCATTGTCTTCTGCGATAGTGCCAAGCATTACTTCACTTCAATGTAAATGTGAATTTGACAAGGTAGAATCAAGAGCAACTTTTTGTGTAAAAGCAACCATAATAGTTTCGCTTGCGTGTTGTGCTATATTTACTTTTTTTGCAAAACCAATTGTTGACTTGCTTTTTTCAAAAGGTCTAAGCAACCAAGTTTTTAATGAGTTTCAAGTGGCATATGGTTTGCTTTCTATCTCAGGGGTAGGTGTAGTGTATTTGTGTTTGTTGCAAGTTTTTAGTGCAATTTTGCAAGCGTTAGAAAAACCATATTTGCCTGTTATTAGTTTAAGCATTGGGGTTGTTGTTAAGATAATTTGTGAAGTGATTTTTATACTAAATCCAAGCTTAAATATTTATGGTGCAGTTTTATCAAACACCATTTGTTACCTTACTGTGTGTATACTTAACGCTTTGTTTTTGCTTAAATATGTAGAGATAAAATTAGGGTTGTTTGATATGTTGTTTTGTCCGATTTTGTGTGTTGCTTTAATGTGTGCAAGTGTGTTTGTTTGTGACAAAATTCTTATCTTGTTTTTGCCAAAAGCCTTGTCTACAATAATGAGTTTTATTGCAGGTGCGATAGTTTATGTTGCTGGGCTTGTTGAGTTAAATGTAATTTCTAAATCTGAACTGAAACAAATTTCTTCATTTAAAAACATCAAATCTAGTTTAAAAAAATAGTCAAAAGTAAATACTTTTTTTAGAGGTAAATATGAACAAAAAAGAACTAGCAAAAAGCGTAAGCGAACAACTTAAACTGTCACAAAAAGACTGTCTTGATTGTATAAATGCAGTAACTCAAATAATATCCCGAACGCTCGGTCGGGGAGAAAATGTCAAAATTAGTGGCTTTGGAAAGTTTTATGTAAAAACTCAAAAAGAGAAATTGGCCTACAATCCTTATACTAAAAGGCCTATATTAATTTGTGCAAAAAATGTACCGACTTTTAGGTCGGCTAAGTTTTTTAGAGAAAATTTGCGTTAAATTGCAAAAAATCATAAAAAGACGGTGGATTTTTTTTGATATATCTAGTATTATATAGATATGAAAATTGGAAACGTACAAACAACAAGTAATATATTTTTAGCACCTATGGCTGGCGTTAGCGATTTGGGTTTTAGAAAGATATGTAAAGATATGGGGGCTGGTCTCACATACACAGAGATGATAAGCACAAAAGGCATGTATTATGACAACAAAAAAACGCAATCTTTACTAGAAGTAAACTCTAACGAAGTGCCTGTCGCCGTACAGCTGTTCGGTAGCGACCCAGACATTTTTAGAAAAGTAGTTAGTAGTGGTGCTCTTGATAAGTTTGATATCATTGATATCAATATGGGTTGCCCTGCACCTAAAATTACAAAAAACGGTGACGGTAGTAGTTTGTTAAAAAATATACCTCTTGCATACGACATAATAAGAGCGTGTGTTGAGAGCACAGACAAACCAGTCACTGTTAAGTTTCGCATGGGTTATGACGAAGGCGAAGATGTGTCTGTTGAGTTTGCAAAAATGTGCGAGAGAGCAGGCGCTAGTGCAATATGTATTCACCCTCGCACTCGTGAACAATTTTATAGTGGTAAAGCAGATTACTCAGTAATCAAAAAAGTTAAACAAGCAGTATCTATTCCTGTTATAGCAAATGGTGATGTTGTCGACATTGACAGTTATAACGAAATTTTAAAAACAGGTTGTGATGCAGTTATGATAGGTAGGGGTGCATTAGGCAATCCAGAGATTTTTGCAAAACTACAAAATAAAAAAGTTGACCGAACAAAACTAGATATAATCAAAGAGCATTTGCAAATTTTACAAAGTCAATACAAAGATGAAAAAACTCTTGTTACTAATTTTAGAAAACACCTTTTGTGGTATGTTGCAAATTATCGAAATTCTACTAAAATAAAAACTACTCTTATGACTTATCAAACCGTAGACGAAATCATAGAAGAGTTAGAAAAATTTTTTAATGAAAGCTATTAGTAACATTTTTTATTAATCAAAAATATA
>JAZRTN010000063.1:0-4078 GCA_045652045.1 Clostridia bacterium | reverse complement strand
AAGTATTTAATTTTTTATATAAAAAAAGTAGGCCGTGAAAACGATCCTACTTTAATTAATCAATTTTTTATAATTTACACATGATGCCAAAAAACTAAGGGCAAATAAAAATACTATGCTCTTACTAATTCTTTATTTTTTAAGCATTTTGTGCAAACATGTTTTTTAACAGGCGCACCGTTCTCAATAACTGTAACTTTTTGAACATTAGAACGTTGTGTTGTTAGAGTTCTTTTTGTTAATTGTGAACTTCTATAACTTAATTTGCACGCTCTGTGATTAGCTTTTCCACAAATATCACATTTTGCCATAATTTCACTTCTCCCTTAAATTCGTACTCAATAATTATACCTACAATACAGCGTTTGTCAAGTAAAAATTATATTTTTTATAAAAAGTTTTTTAAACACATAATTTGTTTCATTTTTTAGTTTTTAGCATAGTTTTAGTCAATATTGATTACTTCTAAATCTTCTGGAACATATACTTTACCACTAAACTCTGTCTGAGCTTCTTTGGTATACTCTATTTTGCGATTGTCTAAAACATCTTCGGTATGCCATATGATAAGATTTTTTGCATTTAGTCTACTTGCTACTTTCGCTGCCTTTTTTACTGTATAAAATTTGCTTGGAAGCAAGTCTCCAATTCTAAGTTCGCTCTCTATACATAATGCAGGCAAAGCAACCCACTCAAAATCCATAAACTTGTTATAATGACTAGCGTGCAAAGACACATCGCCACAAAAAACAAACTTTTTATCCCCTAAAACAAAGCCTAATTGAGTAATATCAGCTTCGGTGTCAAAGAAATGAAAGTCAAGCCCTGCTATTTGTTTGGTTTCATCATCTTTAACTTCAACAAACATAACTTTGGTTTTGTAGTATTTGTCCCACTTCTTTTCGCCAAGGGTTATTTTACCTATTGCCTTAACTGCATCTATGCACTCTTTGTGCCCATAAATAGTAAATGGCTCTTGTCTTGTTTGTTCATCAAAACAAATATAAACAATTTTTAACACCCAAGCAAAACCAAGCAAGTGGTCTGCGTGGTTGTGAGAAATAAACGCATGGTTTATTTTATTAAAGTCTATTTTGCTATTTACAAGTTGTTTTAAAATACCATTGCCACCACCAGCATCAACTAAAACATATTCTTCATTGTTTTGAATAACAAAGCAAGTATTGTAGTTATTTTTGCTACCAGCGTTGCCTGTCCCTAAAACGTGCAGTTTCATTATTTATCCCCTTTTGGCTCAAAAATTAATTAATTTTGACCTAAAATTAATTATTAACATAAAGTGTAAAAAAGAGCTTAAAGCCCTTTATTTATCTTTCTAGTGTAGAAGAATACTCTGTTGGCATCATAGCAATAAGACTAAAATCTACTCTTAAATTATCAATGTCAACATTAATTAATTTAAGTTCCATCTTATCGCCCACGTGAGCTACGTCGCTAATTTTTTTAGAGTTATCATAAGAGATTTCTCTAACACCTAGCCTACCTTGTAAATCATCACCGAATTTAACTAGCGCAAATGCAGGTAGTATTTTTGTTACTTCGCATTCGTAAACATCACCAACAACAAGTTGTTTTAGTTTAGGAAGAAGCGGATTTTCTTGTAAAGCTTTGTAACTTAAAGAAACTCTCTTTGCTTCTTTGTCTAGTTTGATTACTTTAAAATCATATTCTTTATCAAGCTCCAAAACGTCGCTTGCTTTAAGATTTCTATCATAAGAAGCTTCGTTATTATGAACTAAACAATCTACTCCGCCAATGTTAACAAAAGCACCAAAGTCTGTAAATCTCACAACTTTACCTTTTACCACTTTGTTAATAAATATTGCTCCCCAGAAAGCTTGTTCAATCGAAAGTTGAGCTTGTTGCTCATAACTTTTAACAGATGCTACTACTTTTCTTGTGTCTTTGTCAATTTCAAGAATTGTTCCTGTAAGTTGTTTATTAATATAGTTTTTAAGATTATTATCAACTCTTCTGTTTGAGATTTGACTAAATGGAACAAACAAACGGAATGCCCCAACATTGCTTATTAACCCACTATTGTTTGTCTCTGTAACAATAAACTTAATTGGATCGCCTACCTTCAAAGCTCCTAAAATTTTGTTACCTTCTCTTAGGGCGTCTGCTCTTGCTTTTGAAACATATATAACGCCTTCATCATTTTGAGTGTTAGTAACAATTGCTTCAAAAGATTTGCCTTGTTTGTAATCTTTTAAGGCTTGGGCTTCGTAATCATCTAGTTTGATAAAACCGTCCTTTTTACCACCAATGTTTACAACATAGCCGTCTTTACTTTCAGTTACTATTGTTGCATTTACTTTGTCGCCTACTTTGTATGCAGTAAAGGTTTTGTCTATTGCAGACAAATCAAATTTAACGTCTTCCATAATTTCTCCTATGATTTTTGTTTATTTTGTTTTTTGATTTTTTTGTATTGTTTTTTTAGTGCTTTTTCTTGCAAGCGTTTTTCGTAACACTCTTTTAACTCTTCGATACTTGCTTGAACTCTATCACCAGCTTGATCTAATACATCTTTGGTTAACTTGACATCATAAAACTCGCTAAGCTCAAAAGGTTTGCCTATTAAAATTGTGTTAAAACTAAATAGTCTTGGTTTTTTGACAATGTATGTTGGTACTATTGGGCTTTTTGATTTAATCGCAAACATACATACGCCATTTTTGATTTCGATATTTTCTTGCTCATCTTTAACTCTGGTGCCTTGTGGGAAAATACCAATTGTTTTTTCTTGTTTTAAAAGATTTAAAACAGTTTTTACAGAAGTTAAGTCTGCGTGCCCCCTATTTACTTTTACTGCACCAATAACTTTGCCATACAAAAATCCCATAAACTTATTTGCAAACAACTCTTTTTTACCTAAAAACCTTATTCTTTTGCGTAAATAAAAGTCTAAAAGTATAGCATCAAAGTTGCTACGGTGATTACAAATTAATATATTTTTTTTGCCTTTTATTAAATTTTTTCTACCTTTAACCCTTGTTGGTAACATAAGTAATATTGGTAAAGCCACCAAGATGTAGGCTATTATAAATAAAACCATTTTAATTAAACTTCCTTTATAACATCAGTAATTTGTTTTGCAGTTTCTACATAACTTAGAGAACTTGTATCTATAAAAATACAATCTTCGGGTATTTTTACCTTAGACATTTCGCCACGATAATTGTTTTTGTCACTGGCTATTGTGTCAGCAGTTACTTCATCTAAACTAATATTCTTAACTCCCTGCTCTACAAGTGCTTCGTGCTTTCTTTGAGCTCTTATTTCTGGCTCTGCCGTTAAGAAAAATTTATATTTTGCATTAGGAAAAATAGTACTACCTGTATCATAACCTTCAACTACTATTGAACCTGTTTTTGCAGCTTCTAATTGAAGGATTTTTAGATATCTTGCAATATAGTCTAATTTTGACAACGTATATGACGCAGTTAAAACCATAGGATGCTTTGTAAGGCGTGTAACATCCCTATCATCAACAAACACACTCATCTTATTTTCTTCTTGTTTTAAGGTCACTTTAATCTGTCTTAAAAGGTCTAAAACTTGCTCGGCATTTGTTGGATTAATATTCTTTTCTACACAACACACAGCAACTGCGTGCCTTGCTAAGTCAATATCATAATAAAGTATACCAAGTGTTTCGGCGACTTTTTTACATACGGTTGACTTACCTGCTCCTTGCAATCCATCTACGGTAATTTGATACATAGACTAATCTCCTTTTGAACAACTTTGCCCTGCTAAATATCCTGTTGATAGAGCTATTTGTATATTAAAACCACCTGTTACAGCATCAATATCTATAACTTCGCCAGCAAAATACAAGCCTGGAACAAGTTTGCTTTGCATAGTGTTTGAATTAATTTCGTTAACTTTAACGCCACCACTTGTTACTATTCCAAACTCAACTGGTTTTAATGATTTAATATTAAAATCAAAACTTTTAAGAGCTTTGATAATTTGTTGTCTATTTTGTTTTGATAAACTATGTATTTTTGTATTAGGACTAAAACTTAGCCTTGTAATAAACTCATCT
>JAZRTN010000062.1:0-20241 GCA_045652045.1 Clostridia bacterium | reverse complement strand
AACTATGGCAATAGAAACAATCAAAGAGTGTATAAAAAGATACGAGGATACATTTTTAAACTAAATAAAAAATAAAAGACTTGATATTTTCAAGTCTTTTTTTATTTTACTCTTTAATTAAAACAACATAGTCGTCATGTTTTAAAGAGATATGATTTATTGATTTGTTTGTAAAGAAGTTAATGTGTGAGCTACGTAGGTTTAGTTCGAAATTGTCGTGAGACTTATTAATCGCAACAACTACTCTGTTATTTTCAAAAACTCTTTCAAAACATATAACACCTTGGTCACAATAAAGAATATTTGTTGAGCCTTGTTTAAAGGCTGGGTTGTTTCTTAAAACACCTAAGTTTTTATACCAATCGTTAATGTCTTGGTTAATATTGTCCCAAGGGAAGCAACCTCTATTGTATGGGTCACCTATACCTTGAACGCCTGCTTCATCTCCGTAATATATACAAGGCACACCCATAAGGGTATATTGCAATAAGCTTGCTTGTTTAAGGAGCTTTTCGGCTCTAAGCTTTTCGCTCGGTGTAAGGTATATATTATCCTTGCGATAGGCGGCGGCATTAGATACATTGTCTAGCCCTAATACAGTAAGTATTCTTGCTGTGTCATGTGTACCTAAGATATTCATAAGGTTGTTTTGAACATTGGTTGGGTAATGATCTTTTAGCATATAGATTGTTGATAACAACATTTTTGTGCTACCAGTTTTTATATAATCAATAATTGCATTTTTTAGAGGATAGTTCATTACAGAATCTAGTCCATCACCTAAAAAGTATCTACGTCTTTCGCTATAAGCGATTTTGTTTGAAGCGTCTTCCCAAACCTCACCAATAATTAAAGCGTCTTTTCTAATATCTCTTACACTTTGGCATAAAGCGTCTAAAAACACTTGGTCAAGTTCGTCAACGACATCTAGTCTAAATCCAAGTAAACCCATTTTCATATAACCCGGAATAATACCATTTTCCCCTGTCATATATTGGATAAAACTTGGGTTACTTTCGTTAATTTGTGGAAGAATTGATACGCTCCACCAACATTCGTATTTGTTTGGGTAATCGGTAAATGTATACCAGTCGTAATATGGAGAATCTTTGCTTTGAAATGCGCCGACAGATTTGTATCTGTTTAGTTTGTTAAAATACACACTGTCACTACCTGTGTGGTTAAAAACTCCATCAAGTATTATGCCAATGCCTTTTTCTTTGGCTTGGTCTATTAGTTGTTGCAAGTCTTGTTTTGTACCAAACATACTGTCTATTTTTGAATAATCGCCAGTATCATACTTATGGTTACTGGTTGCTTCAAAAATAGGGCTAAGATAAATACTATTTACATTAAGGCTTTTTAGATAATCTAGTTTTTGGGTAATACCTTTTAAGTTACCACCAAAAAACTCATCATTGGCAATCTTTTCGTAATTTTCGTACGAATTAACTTCGCCACCCCAGTCTTTACGCATAACTGCATTAGGTCTAGGGGTGACTTTGCCTACGCTATTAAATCTATCAACAAATATGTGGTACATAACTCCACCTTGATAAGATGGGGTTGTTTGAGAGTCTTTTGCGTAGACTAGTTGCATATATTGGTCGTGCAAAGTATAAGTTTTTTCTACATCAAAGTTATCTTGCTTTTCTAGATAAAAATGTTCTTTATCGGTAAACACTTCGAAGTGATACCAATATTGCCCTGCTCTTGTAAATTTGTGTTCAGCATAATAAGATATATAGCCGTTTTCGTTTTTGCCTTTTTGCATACGCACTTTAACAATATGTCCACCATCTTGGGCGTAGTTAAAAGTGATATAGTCTACATTAACTATACCAGCAACTTTAAGCTCATATTTAACTGTGGTGCCCTTTTTGCAAGTACCTTGTGGGTATTTATTGTAAAAAGGGTTAAAAATATAATATTTTTCCATAAAGTTAACCACGTATTGTAATAAGGCACACATTAGTGTGCCCTATAATTATTTTGCTTTAAATTTTTTTAAGTGCCAGATACGTTGAGCATATTCTTCTATGCTACGGTCTGCTGCAAAGAAACCACTTGTTGCTATATTATATAGACTCATAGTGTTCCATTGTTTTCTATTTTTATATACTTCGTCTAGTTTGTAATGTGCTTGTAGGTAGCTTTCAAAATCTGCAAGACACATATATGGGTCAGATACTGCATTGTTGTTGATTAAGTAATCTGCAATATCTTTAAAGCTTTCGCCATTGAAGCCTTTAACTAACATATCCACAACTGTTTTGATGTGTGGGTTGTCGTTGTAATATTGTTTTGGCATATAACCAAGCTTCCACACTCTTTCTACTTCGCTAGCAATCATACCAAAGATAAAGATATTATCTTGACCACATTGTTCTCCAATTTCGATATTAGCACCATCTAGTGTACCTAGGGTAAGAGCACCGTTTATCATAAACTTCATATTTCCAGTACCACTTGCTTCTTTACCTGCAAGAGAAATTTGCTCTGAAACTTCTGCTGCTGGCATAAGCGCTTCGGCGATTGATACTGAGTAGTTTTCGATAAAGACAACTTTTAGTTTTGAACTAATAACTGGATCTTTGTCGATTTCTTTGGCTAGTTGGTTGATAAGTTTAATGATGCGTTTTGCCATATAATATCTAGGCGCTGCTTTACCACCAAACAAGAATGTTTGTGGCGCAACATCTAGGTCTGGATTTTTCTTTAATTCGCTATATAGATAGATAATTTTTAAAACGTTTAGCAATTGACGCTTATATTCGTGAATACGTTTTACGTGAACATCAAAACGGCTATTTGGATCAATAACAACGCCTTGGTGTTTGTAAAGAAGTTTTGCAAATTTCTTTTTGTTTTCTAACTTGATTTGGTCAAGTTTTTTCAAGATTGTTGGGTCTTCTGCAAAGTCTTTGAACTTTTCTAATTCTTTACCGTCTTTATAAAATCCATCACCAATTGTGTCTTTTAAAAGTTCAGTTAGTTTTGGATTGCTTTGGCACAACCATCTACGATGTGCAATACCATTTGTAACATTAGTAAACTTGTCTGGCATAACTGCACTAAAATCACTGAAATTGATTTGTTTGATTAGGTCAGAGTGTAGTTTTGATACACCGTTTACTGTATGTGAAGCTACAACTGATAGTTTAGCCATATGGATTGTGTTGTTTGCAATAATTGACATACGGCTGATTGCATCTAAGTTGTCGCCTTTGAATTTTTCGAACATTTCTTTACAGAAACGACGGTTGATTTCTTTAATGATACTATATATTCTTGGAAGTCTGCGTTCTACAAGGTCTTCTGACCAGGTTTCTAATGCTTCTACAAGTACTGTATGGTTAGTATATGCGATTGTTTTTGTAACAATGTTCCAAGCTTCGTCCCAAGATAGGAAGTGCTCGTCCATAAGGATACGCATAAGCTCAGGGATACATAGTGCTGGGTGTGTGTCGTTGATATGGAATGCTGCATAATCAGGAAGACTTCTTACATCTTTATATCTACGAACGTGTGTGTTAATAATTTCTTGCAATGCAGCAGAAACTAGGAAGTATTCTTGTTTTAGTCTTAGAGATTTACCTTCTGCATGGTCGTCGCCTGGATAAAGAACTTTACTAATCAAAGTAACTTCGTTGTCAGCAGCTAGTGCTTGTGAATATTGACCTTGGCTAAATTTTGACATGTCAAATTTAGTAATAGGTCTTGCTTCCCACAAACGTAGCGTGCTAACAGCCTCACTGTCGTAACCGCTTATCATCATATCATAAGGGAAAGCTTCTACTTCGGTATAGTTGTAATATTGTGGAATAAGTCTGCCTTGGGCGTCGATTGTTTCTTTAACTTCGCCATCAAACTTAACAATAACTGCCTTGTCTGCTCTTGGGTTAAGCCATACATCGCCACCTGGTAGCCAGTTGTCTGGCATTTCCACTTGTTGGCTATCAACAATTTTTTGTTTAAACAAGCCATACTCATATCTAATACAGTGACCCATAGCTGGGTAATCAAGAGTAGCAAGCGCGTCCATAAAGCACGCTGCAAGTCTACCAAGACCACCGTTACCTAAACCTGCGTCAGGTTCTAGTTCGTACAAGTCTTCTATATCAATGCCACGGCTTTTTAAAGCGTCAGTGAACACTTGGTCAAGTTCTAAGTTAAACAAACTTGACTTTAATGTTCTACCTAGCAAAAATTCCATACATAGGTAATAAACTCTTTTTGCTTTAACCTTTTTTTGACGTTGGTGAAATTGTTCTTTACGTTCAAACAAAATTTCTTTAATTGTCATAGCAAGAGCGTTGTATAGTTGTTCTTTTGATGCTTCTTTTAGCGAGATGCTATAATATCTTTCTAATTTTGACTCTAAAAGTGATAGAGCTTCGATTTCGTTAATTATCTTATTCACGATTTTTCCCCTATATTAATTGTTTGTATGTTTGAATATATTGATTAGCTGAGTTTTGCCAACTAAAATCTTTGTTCAATACATCTTTAACTTGTTGTTGCCAATTTTTAGATTGATAATAATCTTGTACTGCACGATTCATTGTGTATAACAAATCGTCTTTGTTGTAATTTTTGAATGTATAACCATTTCCGCCGCCTTCGCAACCGAAATCTCTAATTGTATCTTTAAGTCCACCAGTTTCTCTAACAACTGGAACTGCGCCGTATCTACTTGCAACAATTTGTGATAAACCGCATGGCTCAAAATATGAAGGCATTAAGAATATATCACTTGCTGCATAGATTTTTCTTGATAGGTCATTGTCGTACATACCTACATAAGCTTTAACTCTGTTAGGATATTTTGATTCTAACCATCTATAATAATCTTCATATACTTTGTCGCCGCTACCCAAGATAACAAATTGAACTCTATTTTGTAAAATAAACTCTTCTGTTATTTGTTGTAAGATATCAATACCTTTATGAGAAACAAGTCTTGTTACCATACATACAAGAGGCATACTCTTTAATGGTTGTAGTCCCATTTCTTTTTGAAGGGCAAGTTTGCAGTTTGCTTTATTTTCTAAACTGTTTGCATCATAGTTTGATACAAGCAAGTTGTCTGTTGCTGGATTATAAAAACCATAATCTATACCATTGATTATACCGACAAGCTTATGGGCGTGTTGGTTAATAATGTGATGTAATCCCTTTGCAAATTCTGGTGTGCGAATTTCTTGTGCGTAAGATGGGCTTACTGTTGAGAATATATCACAAGTTTCGATAGCGCCTTTTACTAAGTTGATACATCCGTCATA
Source organism: Clostridia bacterium (assembly GCA_045652045.1). Lineage (GTDB taxonomy): Bacteria > Bacillota > Clostridia > Christensenellales > UBA1242 > CAKVLS01. The sequence continues at coordinate 14,956 of JAZRTN010000062.1, read as the reverse complement.
ATCTACAATGCTAAATGCATCACTTGGTAAGTCAAACACATCTCCAAGTAGTTCTCTACCGTATTTGCCTTGATATTCTAGATTGTGCACAGTAAACATAGAGCGAGTATTTTTATATGCTGGGTAATTTGCAAAAGAAGTTTTTAGGTAAATTGCACTAAGTGCTGTTTGCCAATCGTTAGTATGAAGAATGTCAGGAACGAAGTTTGTTATTCTTTCCATTTCTAACAAAGCTTTTGAGAAGAATGCAAAACGTTCTGCATCATCATAGTAACCATAAGTATTAGGTCTTTTGAAATAATACTCATTGTCTATAAAGTAATATACAACACCTTCTAGTGTTAATGTAAATACTCCACAGTATTGGCTACGCCAACTAAGGTTAACTTGTGTACTACCCAAAAATTGCATTTGGTCACGATATTCTTTTGAAATGCGTTCATATAGAGGTATAACAACTCTTACATCAATACTAGGGTCTTTTGCAAGCGCTCTTGGCAATCCACACGCTACATCAGCTAACCCACCAGTTGCTGCAAAAGGTAGACTTTCGCCTGCTGCGTACAAAATCTTCATCTTTTTGCCTGTTTCAACTACTATTGGTTTAACTACTTTTGGCTCAACAGGTTTAGAAGTTTTTGTTGCTTTTTTAGCTACTGTTTTAGTTGTCTTTTTAGTTACAGTCTCTTTAACGGCTTTTGGGGCTACTTCTTTGGCAGTCTTTGAAGCTGTCTTTTTGGTTGTAGTTTTTACCGTTTTAGTAGTTTTATTTTCTGCAACTTTTTTTGTTGTAGCTTTTGTTTTGTTTTCTTTTGCCACTTTTGGTTGTGCTGGTTTTTTAGTTGTTTTTGTTGTACTAGTTTTTGTAGTTTTTGTAGCTTTTGGGGCTACTTTGGCTTTTGCAGTGGTTATTTTTTCTTCTGCAAGTGTTTTTTTAGTTGCCATTTTTATTTTTTCCTTTTTTATTTATTTTATCTCGTGTGTATTTGAATTAACACTAAATTGTTATTTTTCTTGTTTTTGATTTAAAAAAGCTTGCGCTAAGTGGTGATAGATATAGGTTTAAGTGATATGGTCTTGAATGCATTGAACCTCTTGTAGCTTTAACAGTACCATTGGTTCTACCTGTACCACCAAATCTTTCTAGGTTAGTTGAGAATACTTCTTCGTACTCGCCTTTTTCTGAACCAAGTTTATAGTTTGTGTATTCACAGTTTGAAAAGTTGACTATAAACATTAATTCTTCACCCTGCTTATTATATCTTGAAAAGCTTAGGACGTTTTGGTTTTTATCGTCGGCTATGTTCCACTTAAAACCATTCCAGCTATAATCATCTTCAAACAACTCACTATTTGTCTGATAGAAGAAGTTTAGTTCCTTAGAAAATTGATGAAGCTTTCTGTGAGACTCATAGTCTAATAGAAAGAAGTCTAAGCCTTTTGCATAATCCCACTCGATAAACTGGCCGTATTCGTTGCCCATAAAGTTAAGCTTTTTACCTGGGTGAGCAAACATATAAGAAACAAATGCTCTAAACCCATCGAATTTTTGTTGGTAATTACCCCACATTTTATCAAGCAAAGAAGCTTTGCCATGAACTACTTCGTCATGAGATATTGATAAAACAAAGTTTTCTGAAAATGCGTAATACAATGAGAAGGTTAGTTTGTCGTGGTGATAATGTCTAAAAAATGGGTCGACTTTGACATATTCTAAACAATCGTTCATCCAACCCAAGTTCCACTTAAAGTTAAATCCTAAACCACCTTGACTGGTTGGTTTTGTTACATTGGCCCACGCAGTTGATTCTTCGGCAATCATTAATACATTCGGATGCTGTTTAAAGATTGCTGCGTTTAGTTTTTGTAAGAAGGCTATTGCTTCTAAGTTTTTGTTTTCACCAAACTCGTTAGGAATCCACTCTCCTGGTTTTTTGTCATAGTCAAGATATAGCATTGATGCAACAGCATCTACTCTAAGACCATCGACGTGGAATTTGTTTAACATAAACATAGCTGAGCTTATTAAGAAAGTTTGAACTTGTGTTCTACCATAGTCAAATCTTCTTGTTCCCCATTGGAAGTGCTCTTTGCGATCCCAACCTTTGTTTTCGTACAATGGCTCTCCGTCAAACTCTATAAGGCCAAACTCATCTTTTGGGAAGTGTGCTGGTACCCAGTCAAGTATAACCCCTATGCCGTTTTGGTGACACTTGTCTACAAAGTACATAAAGTCTTTTGGTTCACCAAATCTTGATGTAATTGAAAAATACCCTGTTACTTGATAACCCCAAGATCCATCATATGGATATTCGGTCAAAGGCATAATTTCTATATGCGTATAACCCATACCTACAACATAAGGAATAAGTTCGTCTGCTAATTGTTTATATGTATAATATGAGCCGTCTTGGTTACGCTTCCACGAACCAAAGTTTACTTCGTATATGTTAATTGGACTTGCAAAAAGGTTTTTGTGCTTGATTCTTTCTTTATAGTCGTGATCGCCCCAAACATAACCTTCTACATCATAAACCATTGATGCAGACTTGCCATTTGTTTCGCTAAAAAATGCGTATGGGTCTGCTTTTAAAAGTTTATAGTTTGATTTTGTGGTTATTTCAAATTTGTATTTGTCATATTGTTGGACATTTTCTACAAACACTTCCCACACACCACTTTTTCCTACAAGTTTCATATGGTGTTTGCGATTGTCCCACTTGTTAAAATCGCCAAGTACACATACAGCTTTGGCATTAGGCGCCCAAACTCTAAACACTGCTCCTGGCTTGTCGTTTTGGTTGCAAAAATGACAACCCATAAATTCATAAGCGTTATAATGTGTACCTTGATTAAACAAATACAACTGTTCGTGTAAGTCGCTCATTTTTGCTCCTTTTAAATAAATTTATTGGGCAACGTTTGATATAAAAACGTCACCCCTCCATATTATATTTTTAGTGTATAGATTTGTGTTAAAAAAGTCAAACAATCTACTAGTCAAAAAACAAAATATTAACATATTTTTTATATATAAATATATAAAACTTTATAAAAAAACTACCTGCAAAATTACAGATAGTTTTGTTAATATATTAATTGTTTACAAACTCTTTACACACATCAACCCACTCAGTAAAGTCTGAATATTTTTCCAACTCTGCAATGGATAGTTGTATTGCACTATTACTACTGCCACACGCAGGATAAACTGTTTCGTACTGTTTTAAAGATACATCAAGATAAACTTTTACATCTTGGTTTACTGCAAACGGACAAACGCCACCAACTGCGTGGCCGATTAGGGTTGCAGCTTCTTCGTAAGTTAACATTTTTGCCTTTACACCAAAGTATGCTTTGTACTTTGCATTGTCTATTCTCACGTCACCTGCTGTCACTATAATAATAGGTTGATCTTTTAACATAAATGACAAACTCTTTGCAATTCTGCAAGGCTCACAACCAAGCGCTTTTGCAGCAAGGTCAACCGTTGCACTAGACACATCAAACTCTTGTATTCTGTTGTCTATACCTATTGATTTAAAATACTCTCTTACTCTTTGTATTGACATACTGTCTCCTTAGTCTAGCGAATTAAACCCTTCGTGTGTACAAGAAGAAAACTCTACTTTGTCACCATTGTAAATAGCTAAATCTTCAAAACCAGAACCTTCGATTGCGTAGTCATTTTCAAATTGGTTTAACCACTCTTTTGTTTGGTCGTTTAATTTAAAATAATAAACAAGTTGTAAATTACCACCTGTACAATGTGTTTGATAGGTAAATTCATAATTGATAAGATTATCTTTTAGTGCTGCGTATTTTGGGTCGTCTAAAACTTGCAAAATGTAATCGCTACCCACGGTCATTTTGCCAAGTCTTTCATCAGACATTAACACCATATGCAAGTTGTGATAAGCGTGCCAGCAAAAATTTAATGGCTCACTGTACTTTGTATCCTTGCCTACATGGTCGCAAATAAATGGGCTAAAATCAGTACCAAAAAACTCGCTTATATCTCTACCTTCTATTTTTTTATGGAATTGTTTGCACTCATCAAAAATCTCTTCAATAAGCACATCAAATTCAGGCAAAACATTTTTGTCTTGAACAGTTCTATCATAATACTGTCTAAGTAGAACTTTTTGTTGTTGCAAATGTATATTTGAAAGTCTATCTTTTTCTTCTTGTGGCACTTGCTCTACCACACTTGCCCATGTTAAAGAAAACTTATCGCAAAAAGCAAACTTATCAAGTATCGCACTCATACCATAATCCATACTTCCCCTCCAAAGTATTATTGCAAGCATTATACCACTAAATGATTGTTTTCTCAATCGATTGATTTAAAAATAAAAAAAGACTTTGTTTTGCACAAAGTCTTTTGCTTAACACTGGCGTAGCGGGAGGGATTCGAACCCTCGCACGAATTACTCCGTCTAAGGCCTTAGCAGGGCCTCCTCTTGAGCCTCTTGAGTACCGCTACAAATCAATTAAGCGTGGTTAGTTTATCAAAATAAAACTTAGTTGTCAATATTTTTTATAGATTATTTTGACGATTTTAATTAGCTTTCTGCAAATATTTTTTTAGTTTTTGTTTTGTGTTGGACTTTTTTAAAAAGGTATGGTATGCTCTTGGTATAAAAGGAACTTGAAGCATGGAAGATTTAACTTGTAACAATTGTGGTGCCAGAATCAATAGAAGAACCAATATGTGTGACTATTGTGGAACAGCTTATGTTTCAAAAGGCGACATAAAAGAAGATAGAAGAACTCAAAGAAGTTTTGTTATACCAAAGCTTACAGATGAGCAGATATTAAACGATTTTCGTTTGCTACAAAACGGGGCTTTATTAATATTTCCAGTAATATTTTTGTCAGTATGGACACTTATAAGCTTGGGTATTACAATAGCAGTATTTACAACAGCAACTTTCTTTGTAGCATTTATGCCAATGATTTTTGTGGCTGTGGGAATAACATTGATGATAAAACTCATAAAAGAATATGGGCGTGAAAATCCAAACAAAGTCATATCTTTATGTGAAGCTGGCGATTGGCAACAAGCATACTCAATCTCAAAAGAAAAAGCAGTAAAGTCTCAAAAATTTTTATTAATGTCACTACTACTTGCATATCACAAGTTTGATGATGACCAATACCTACAACAAAATGCCGTAAGAGTAACAGACAAGACACTTTCTGGCACAACCAATCATACAAACGATTTTTGTGTATTGGTAGAGAAATATACAACTAGACAATAAAAGTGAGAATATATGGCAACAACTTATCAAAAAAGCACTAGTATGTTAGACTATTTAAAGAGCGTAGAGATAAGTGTAAAAAACGACTTTATACACGCAGACAAATCAGAAGGATTTATCTTTAAGCCAATAAACGACAAAGACAGAGTTGACTTGTATGTAACAAAAGTTGACGGTGTCGTAGCTGGTTGTGTAGTCGCAAGAGAATTAAAAAAAGACGACTACAAAATGTTTAAAGAATTTATTCCAGAACAAAATGCAAAGTTTATAGACAAACTAGTTATAAAAAACTGGCACAGAAAAAACGGCCTTGGACAAAACTTAGTTAACTTTATTTGTAATGAATTTGAAAGCTACCCAATATATACAGTAATAAGACTAGACCCAGACAAAAATATGGGCGCTGTTAAAATTGCAAACAACTTAGGCTTTAAACAAATAAGCCAAATAGAATATTTTAATAAAGACTTTATGGACAATGCAACTTGGGGGCTATTTGAACTTAAAGCAAAACTAATCTTGCAAGACACAATTGTAGAATAATAAAAGACAAAACAAGAGAGTTTATCTCTTGTTTTTTTACTCATAAAACCACTCTTACTACATATACTATGAATATGGTAGAAAGTTTACAAAATATATTTGCAGAGAGTTTTTCTGGGTTTAGTTTTTTTGCAGTAATATTAATATCAATGCTGCCTATATGCGAAGGCCGCATAGGTGTACCCTTTGGTATGGCAAAGGAAATTTGGGGAGAAAACGCGCTTAGTCCTATAATGTCTTTTGTTGCTGCGTTTATTGGCAGCACGCTTATTAGCGCATTGATTTTGTTGTGTCTAAAACCTTTGTTTAAAAAGCTAAAAAATAGTCAAAAGTTTAAAAACTTTGTTGCTAAGTTTGAAAAGAAATTTACAAAAGAAGCAACACAAGTTGTTGATGACAAAAAAACTATAAAAAACAAACGCCTAAACCAATGGGTTTCTGTAATGTTATTTGTAGCGCTCCCTGCCCCACTTACTGGTGTATGGACTGGCTCTGGGATTGCAGCATATACTAATATGAACTTTTGGCAGAGTTTTAGTGCTATTGCTGTGGGAAACTTTATTGCTTGTTTACTTATTTATCTTGTGTGTACGATTTTTAAAAACTCTGTGTTATTTATATTAATTGCAAGTGTTGTTATGATTATAGGCTATGCGCTATATACCTTAATATCTAAAAAACTCGGGCAAAAGCAAAACCAACCCCAAATAAAATAAAAGTAGCAAATTTAATTGCTACTTTTTTATTCGTTATTATTAAGATAATTAACTAAATCCGTCGTCGTGCTCTCTTCTGTTTTTCGTGCAACAAACGTTCCGGCAAAAGCCATTGTTGTAGATACTATCAATATAGGTAACCACCCAAATATTCCAAAGGTATACATGGTTGCATAGGACAAAAAATTCGCTCTGGACTCATCGACCAGAATGGCGTTGCCACAACCAAGTATTCTACCTTTATCAAGGTATGTTTGATATAGATGCAAGTCAAGCGCTGGTTGAATAAGCGAACCTAATAAGAATACAACTATTCTAACAGGAAGAATTGGAACAAAGTATATAATTAACATACTTGCTGTTAAATATATTGCAGCAACCGTTGTAATGTTTTTTCCGTCAAATTTGGTAAGCAATTTGCCCATAACCAAACAGCCCAAACCATACAATCCGTCATAAGAACTAGTAATAAGCCCTGTTATAAAGAAGCTGCCTGTTTGGAAATATAACAACGCACTTGTCAAATAATAAAAACCAATTACGGCAGGACCTAATAAATATGTAGTGATAAAGTGTTTAGAAATAAATGATTTTTTTAATTTTTTAACCTTTTTGCTTTGGTCTTCACTAGCAACAGCATAAGAAACATAGTCTTTATTAAAAGTAGGGTCTTTTCTAAATTTAAAGTAGAAAACAAACAAAGGTATTGCACTGCCCATAAATAATACCAAGCTAAAAACTATAACTACCCATTGCGCGATATTATCTAAGAACAAACCACCCACAATTCCTGCAACAAACCAGCCCATTTGGTCTAAGAATCTTGTCATGCCTAAGACCTTTTCGTCTTGACCGACAGAAACATAGTTATAAATAACTTCACTAGGTACTTCGTTAAAAGATATTTCTAACGAACTAAATATAGCCGCAAGGATTATAACAATCCAAGAGTTTGTTGACAAAAATATTACACAAATTTCACACGCAATAATTGGTAAAACTCTAAGTAGTAAAAATATTTGTGGCTTGGAAAAAAACCACTTTTTCAAAATAGTGTTAAATAAGAAGCAAAACAAACATTGTATAACCCAATAACCAAACATCATAGCCGTCGCCTTTGCAAAGCCAAACTCAGGCAAAGCAAAACCAAAAATAATAAAAGGAATAAACTCCATTATCAAACTTATAGAAAAATTAGACAGTACTCTATAAGTTTGCAATAGTTTAAATTGCATATTTACCCCCTTTTGTTTGATTAAAACTTATTTGTTTTGTACTAATTACACATTAGTTTAGCATATTAAAAATCATTAGACAAACACTTTGTAAAATTTGGGTATTGTATTTTTTTTTAATATTTGCTATAATACTATGAAATATATGCTTAATGACTGTGCATTTTTAATTAAAAAAGCACATTTAGGAGGTGTAATATGTCTGAAAAAAGACCAGTCGCGTTTAAATTATTTAACGCAAAAGAGTTGGGATTGAAAACCCTTGACCCAAAATTTAATATGGTAGTGTCGCTAATTCAAAAAGGTCTTGGCGATAATATTTCTGTCAACACTTCAAACCCACCAGCAACCAAACTTATTGCTTTACTTGTAACAACTGACGACCAAGGACAATTTACTGTTCCGATGGCAAAGTTTGATATAGACCTTAATATGTCAGAGTTTAGTACTCCATTGCAAGATGCCCCTGAGGTGACATTAGGTTATGCTACTGTTAATAATATCTTTGTTAACAAAGATTTTAAAGACTTCCCTTCAATAGAATTTATGTTAGGAAGATCTTTTCCAGCTTTAAATAAAAGATTTATAAAAGACGGCAGACCACCACTTGTGTATGCACAAACTTATCTTTCACCATTGTCTGCTAACGAAAAGAGATTTAGAAATGTTGGCTTTGTACCTATGCAGTACTCAGCAACAAAAACTCAATCAAGATTTTCACAAGAAAATATGTTTATTTTACCAACCTGTTTAACAAGTGAAGGCTTTGAAGATTATACTCAAAGCATCTCTCTTGATATTTCTGATCAAGAAAAAAGCGAAATCGGTTCTAAATTTATACAAGAATCAATACTAACAGGGGCTTCAATCGTTACACATTCAACTCAAACTTTTACTAAACCAGAAGATCAAACCCCTACTAAACCAACACCAAAACCACAAATATTATAAAATCAACAAAAAAAAGACTTGAAACTATCAAGTCTTTTTTATTTTTTAAAAGAGCAAAATAAAAAAGCCACTAGATAAACTAGTGACTTTTAATGGGTCTCACCGAGCTAAAAACTCACATATTATGTTACTTCTAGGTTACCCATTTGGTGTCCACTATGTTGCGACACTCTCCTATTCGGAACTACGAAGCTGTAAACATAATATCATAAGGATTAAATTATGGCAAGAAAAACTCAACCAAAAAACAAGGAATTGGTAAGGCAAAAATAATAAATATGTCCAAGATTTCAACTCCTTGCCAAAAAAAACAAAAAATGAGATTGCTGATTTGTTTTTAAATAAAAATAAAAAAGATAAATAAAAAATACAAATAAAAAAAATCAACCCCCGTGCTGTGTTGCCACAAGAAACTTGCCCCTAGGGCTCGGTTGATTTCTAATTATATATTATTATAAGTATTTTTATTTGTCAACAACAATTTAATAAACCGTAAGCTCTACCTCAATTGTTAGGCACACAACAGGTTATTTTTTATTAAAGCATTTGGCTCAGTGCTGTTTGGACAGTGTTTTTAAGCAACATTGTTATTGTCATAGGGCCACTGCCACCTGGTACTGGTGAGATAAAACCTGCGACTTTGCTTACATTTTCAAAATCAACGTCACCACAGATTTTTTTGCTACCTTCATCTCTTACTATGCCAACGTCTATTACAGCAGCGCCTGGTTTAACCATATCTTTTTTGATAAAGTTCTTTATACCAACGGCACTTACTATAATATCACTGTTTTGACAAATTTCCTTAGTGTTTGGGGTTTTTGTATGACAAACAGTAACTGTTGCATTAAGTTGTGTTAACATAAGTGCTAGGGGTTTACCTACCAACATACTACGGTTAATAATAGCAACCGACTTGCCACAAATATCTACGCCGTACTCTTGTAGCATTGTTACAACTCCAAGAGGTGTGCAACTACGGATAACTGTTGGGTCGTTACTCATAAGTTTGCCTAGGTTAATGTTAGTTAGGCCGTCGACGTCTTTTTCTGGTGAGATAAGGTTAAGGGCTATATTTGCATCAAGCTGATTTGGTAATGGTAGTTGTAAAAGTATTCCGTTTACACTCTTATCACTATTTAGCTTTTTGATATTGTCATTTAGAGTTTTTTGGTCTATATCATAAGGAAGTTTTACCATTACAGAATTTATACCAACTTCATTACAAGCCTTTACTTTGCCTGAAACATATACTTTACTTGCCATATTGTCACCAACAAGTATTACTGCTAGGGTTGGGGCTGGCTTGCCTTTGTCAAGAAGCTCGGTTTGGATTGTTTCTTTAAGTTTTTCTTTGATTTTTACTGAAAGTGCTCTTCCATCAATAATTGTAGCCATTATTTTTTCTCCTCATTAGTTGTTTCAAAATTTATATCAAATATTTGGTCAAAAGTTTTTCTTTTGCTTGCTTTAAATACCCCACCCATAAGTTTTGTGGTAGATACAGGCATAAGTTTATGCATAAAGTTAATAAACTTACCGTCTAAACCTAAAACCACTCTTTTACGCTTACGCTTGATTGCTCTAACTGTCTTTTTGGCCATTTTGTCAACTTTCATACAAAACTTATTAATAAGTCCCATATCGTTGTCGTCAACAATATTTTTTGCGTTGTCTTTTGAGTAAAACAAGTTTGTTTTAACAAATCCCGGCATAACCGTACACACATAGATGTGTTTTCTAAATTCATAACTTATTGTTTCGCTAAAAGCTCTAAGCGCTGACTTGCTTGCTCCATACACGCTTACTCCTGGAACATTTGCTAGGGCTGATGCGCTAGATATGTTGATTATGGCTGGGGTTTTGCTTTGTTTTAACATTGGCAAAAATGTTTTGACAGAATATATTGCAGAATAGAAGTTAATATTCATAACTTTGTGTACTTGCTCTATTTCTATCTTTTCAAAACTCATAAATGGATGCATCATACCCGCATTGTTAATAAGCACATCTATTTGTTCGTTTTTGTCTTGCATAGACTGATATAGTTGTTGCCAATTTTCTAGTTTACTTGCGTCCATTGGATAATAACTAAACTTTTCGCCATATTCACCAAGTTCTTTTTTAAACTCTTCTAGTTTATCTTGACTGCGATTAACTCCAATAACTGAGCAATTATATTTTTTAATTAATAATGTTGCAAGAGCTTTACCTATGCCACTAGAAGCCCCTGTTAACAAAATCTTTTTGTTATATATCCAATTCATATAAAGCTGTTCCTTTTACTATGATTTTAGTTTATCATTTTATGTGTTTGTGGGCAAATATTTTAAGATTGTTTTAAGTTTTATCCAAAAAAAAGACACCCACAAATTGGGGCGTCTTTTTTTGACTATTAAAGATTGATAAGTCTTAAAATGTGTTTTCTAACAATCATAAGGATTAGGTCGCAAACCCAAACAATGTTAAAACCAAACACAAGTCTAATTACACCAGCAAGGATTTTGCCTTCTTTGAATCTTGTGATAAAACCACAAACCCAAGAAGTTACTGGAATGATTGCAAGGATAACACTGATGATGTATCCAAGACCAAAATAATCAGATGATTTCTTTGCCATGTTTTAAATCTCCTTTATAATTTACTATACTAATTATATCAACAAAATATTCCTAAATCAACAAAATAAGTCTAAAAAATTTAACTTTTTTACAAATTAAATTCACTATTGAATACCAATATCAAACATATAGATAAAACGCTAGCGCCAATTAAATAAAACACTATGCCAATGTTAGAAAAACCCAATGAGCATATTGCTATAAGTGACGCACCTAAATGCTGAGAAAACTCTCTCATAGAAAGTATTTGTTCTTGCTTAGAAAATAAAATACCCTGCTTTAAACTGCGCGATTGCAAAATAACACCAAACAACGGATAACATAGTCCCAACACGCCAGACAACGCAAAAAGCATAGCTGCATTAGATAAAGGAATAGTCACCCAAACAACTGCGTAAACAAAACACGCAACAATACTTATTATATACCCCACTTTTAAATCACTAATTTTACCCGATACATAATTTGATATAAGGTCACACAAATTAAATATAGCAACAACAAATCCTATACTTTGCATTTGTAAATCTTCTATAACGGCAAACAGTGGTAACACCTTGTCGCCGTAGGCCGTAATGCCAATAACAAAATTAATGACAAACAACTTAATGTACTCTTTTAAGTAAAGTGATTTGTAAGTTTTGTTTTTGCGATATACCGAGTTAGGTTTTTCGACTTTGTTTGTTTTGATATGCTTGGCACACATAATCAAAAATATAAATCCGATAAGATAAATTGCAATACAAATTATATTAAGAAAGACATTGCTCAAAGTGGTCAAAACATACCCACCCACAATTGGGGCAACTATTTTTCCAACAACAATACTTGTCTTAAAATAACCTACGCCTTGACCTTCCTTGCCATCAATACAGTCAGATAAAATTTTTGCAATTGGCACATTGTACAACGCTTCAACAAAAGCTCCACACATTCCGAATACAATAACAGAAAATAACGGGTTTACTATATTAATGTTGAGTAGCAAATTAATACCAACAACGGGCACAATTCTAATTAGCAGACAAAGTGTTGCGTGTGAGCACAAGAATCTTCTAAACAACATATTAAATATAGCTTGAACAAAAAATGCTATAAATACATACAAAATCGCATACGACACTTTATTAAAACTGTTGTAGATAATTATTGGTATATATATGCTTATTAAGTTAACAGCAAGCTCTGAAAAAATTGAATACAAACACAGGCTTGCAAGCCTATTTTTAACCATAAAAAAGTTTATGAAAATTTAACAAATTTTGTTACAAAATTATGCCAAACTAATTTTTTAATTTTTACCCGACTACAAGTTCGTGTTTTAATAAATTTTTGTAATTAAGTTTTTGATAAAAATTTTTATAAAATTACACAGCTATTTTTATAATTTTTGGCAATTTAGCACTGTTTTTTGCAAAAAATTGCCACCGACCAAGTGGTCTGGGATAAAATTTAAAAAAATATATCGCCCTAAAATAGGCGCTTTTTTAAATTTGTTTACAAAAACTATTTGGTCGGAAGGGGTTTTTAACAAATTTTTCTAATTTGCTCCACAAACTTTGTTGCAAGCTCCAATTTAACGGCAAATTTCAAGGTTGTTTTTAATGCAAAATTTTATGTATTTTTTAATTTAAACTAACATATTTTTTTATAAATTTTATACTGTGCCCCACGTTAACTTTTGCAAGTTTGTTAGGTCAAATTTTGTTAAACATTTTCTTTATTAGTTAATGTCCAACATAGCCTAAAAACGTCAATACTCCTAACAAAAAAAACACCCTGATTATTGGGTGTTTTTTATTAATGTTTAGAATTAAAATTCGTAAGGAACTGAGAATACTTTTTTGATAGCTTCTAACTTTTCATCATCAAGACGCTCAAACAATGGTTGAGGTTTTAGCGCTACGTGATCTTTTGTGATAAGTAGTTTTGAAGCTTGTTCCCACATATCATCGGCCGTTGGGTCGCCAGTTAGACCGATTTGTTCTGTCCAGATTTGTTTCATCTTGTTTGGCATAATTGGACTTGCAACAATTGCAAGACTTGCACACAAGTTAAGGCATAGATACAACACCTTTTTAACTTCGTCCATACGCTCTTGTTTGATAAGTTGCCATGGAGCTGTTTTTTCTAGATATAGGTTACCTACACTTGCATACGCCATAATCTTTTTGTAAGCTTCTCTTAGTTCTGCTTTTTCAAAACTTTCTGCAATTTCTTTTGGTGCGTTTTCGATTCTTTCTAACAACTCTTTATCATTGTCATCAAGTTCTACACCTTCAAGGTCAAAGTTCATTTTGCCTTCGAAATTCTTTTGAATCATGTTAAGAGTTCTGTTAAATAAGTTACCTAGTTTGCCAACTAGTTCGCTATTTGTATTATCTTTGAAACTGTCCCACTTAAAGTCTGTGTCACGGTTTTCTGGAATAACTGTTGTAAGGTATGCTCTCATAGTGTCGATATCGATATTGTCTTGGTCGTCATTTACCAATGCCCCAAAGAACACGCCAACACCCTTACTCTTACTTACTTTTTGGCCTTCGTAATTTAGGAAGTTTAGACCTACAACATTGTGTGCCAGGTTGTAGTCACCGTTTTCAATTTGCATTGTTGGGAAGAATATTGTATGGAATTGAATATTATCTTTACCAACAAAGTTATAAATTTTTGCATCTTTTTTAACCCAAAGATCTTGGTATTTTTGTTCGCTTAATTCTTTTGTGATTGAGATATAACCAATAGGAGCATCAAACCATACATAGAAAACTTTATCTTCAAAGCCTTCCATTGGAATATTAAAACCCCATTTTATATCACGAGAAATACATCTGTCTTTAAGACCTTCGCTCACCCAACGTTTTGCTTCGCTATATACGTGAGGACGCCATATGTCTTTTTTAGACTCTATCCATTGAGATAGTTTGTCGATATCTTTTGATAAATTTAAGAAAATGTGTTTTGATTTTTTCAAAGTTGCAGGCTCGCCACATATTTTGCAACGTGCGTTTTTAAGTTCATTTAGAGAGAACAAACTATCACACTTTTCGCATTGGTCACCATTGGCGCCTTCGTTACCACATTTAGGACAAGTACCTACTACAAATCTGTCTGGTAAGAACATTTTGTCTTTGTCGCAATAGAACATTTCGATATCTGCTGTGTTGATATATCCTTGGTCAAGAAGTTTTAAGAAAAACTCTTTTGTGATTTCTTCGTGCACCTTTGTGTGAGTGTTTGAATAGATATCATAGCTAATGCCAAGTTTTTTATAAATTTTGTCGTGGATTGCGTGAAGTTTTGCTGTTAAGTCTTCTACGCTCATATTGTGCTCTTGCGCTGTTACCATTGCTGGTGTTCCGTGCATATCTGAACCACCGATAAATGTTGTGTCATAACCTGCACTTCTAGAATATCTAGCAAATATATCTGCTGGTAAGTGGCAACCTACTATATGTCCAACGTGTGGAATATTGTTTACATATGTTAAGGCTGCTGTAACTAATCTTTTTTCTTTTTTCATATTTATTTCCTTGCCTTTTCTGATTCGATAATTATTGTTACTGGACCATCATTAGAGATGTCAATTTTCATATCTGCTCCAAAAATGCCTGTTTGGATATTTT